>NZ_JAFFPK010000082.1 GCF_017590215.1 Clostridium sp. CCUG 7971 | reverse complement strand
CCTTGGTCACCTGCACCTACCTTTTCTATTTCATCTTCTGCTGTTTGTCCATCTCTATTTTCTAATGCTTCATCAACACCCATAGCTATATCCCCTGATTGTTCATCTATAGAAGTTATAACCGCACAAGTGTCACAGTCAAATCCATATTTTGCTCTATCATATCCTATTTCTCTTACTGTTTCTCTTACTATTTTAGGTATATCAGCATACGCTTTTGTTGTTATTTCTCCCGCTACTAATACAAGCCCCGTTGTTACTGTAGTCTCACAAGCAACTCTTGATAGTGGATCTTGCTTTAATAATTCATCTAATATTGCATCTGATATTTGGTCACATATTTTATCTGGATGCCCTTCTGTTACTGATTCTGATGTAAATAAATGTCTTGCCATATTAACCACCATCCTTATCTATTTGTTTATATTATCACATAATACAAGTGATAACTCTCTTAATATCTTACATGCTGTTACCGTAGATACGTTAGTATTATCATAGTCTGGACTAAGCTCTACAATATCACATCCCACTAAGTTTATATTTCCATTTTTTAATATACTAAACACATTTTGAAACTCTCGATATGTTATTCCTCCAGGTTCCGGAGTTCCAGTACCTGGGAATATTGACGGATCTAATACATCTAAATCTATTGTTAAATAAACTCTCTTTCCATTTAAGCTATCTACTATATCTTTAAATGTATCTATACTTCCAACTTCCATATAAGTGTGATTTTGTTTTAACGCAAAGTCAAACTCCTCTTTAGTTCCAGATCTTATTCCAAATTGATAAATTCTATTATCTCCAACTAAATCCCATACTCTTTTTATTACTGTTGCATGTGAATTTTTGTTATTGTTATATTCTTCTCTAAGGTCTGTATGGGCATCGAAATGAAGTACACATACATCTTCATATTTCTCATAAACTGCCTTAAAAGCAGGTAGTGTAACTAAGTGTTCTCCGCCTATCATAAAAGGTATTTTTTCATCATTTACTATTTCTTTAGTACTTTCATATATTTCATCTAATACTTTTTTAGTATCTCCAATACTTAATTCTAAATCTCCAATATCACAGATTTTGAAATCTTCCAGATCTAAATCTAGCATTGGAGAATATGTTTCAAGCCCATAAAATTCAGGTCTCATAGAGCTACTTGCAAATCTTGTTCCCGGTCTATTAGAAGTAGTTCCATCAAATCCAACTCCATAAACTACTACATCAGCTTCATCATAACTTGAATCCATTCCCATAAAAGTGTTTATATGAGAAAAATTATTTACTTTCATTTAACATATCCTTCACATATTGAGGTAACATAAATGCACCTACATGTATATCGCTATTATAGTATTTAGTTTTTAAGTTTAATTTTTCCCATGCTTCTCTATTTTGATTTTTTATCGGGTCAAACTTTTTAGATGCAAATCCAAATAACCAATGTCCTGATGGATAGGTTGGTATATGAGCTTGATAAACTTTAGCTATTGGGAATAAATTAGTTATTTTTTCATTTGCTCTTTTCATTTCTTTAGCATTAAAGTCAAAATAAGGACTTTCATTTTGATTTACAAGTATTCCGTCTTCACTTAACACTCTATAGCAATCATTATAGAAATCAATTGAGAATAATCCTTCTCCAGGTCCTATTGGATCAGTTGAATCTACTATTATTAAATCATAAGATGCATCTTTTGAATTTTTAACAAATGCTACACCATCTTCGTAGTAAAGATTCACTCTTTTATCATTTAATTTACATGCACATATATCTATAAATTTTCTAGATACATCTACAACCATTTTATCTATTTCAACCATATCTATCTTTTCTATTTGTGGATAACGAGTAAGTTCTCTTACCGTACCTCCATCTCCTCCACCTATAACTAATACATTTTTTATATTCATATTAGTCGCCATAGGTGTATGAACTATCATATCATGGTATATAAATTCATCTTTATAATTAACCATCATAAGCCCATCAAGTGTTAAAAATTTTCCAAATTCTTTACTTTCAAACACATCTACTTGTTGAAAATCAGATTTATCACTAAATAAATGCTTATCTACTTTTATTGAAAAACGTACATTATCAGTCCACTCTTCTGTGTACCAAAGTTCCATAATAGTTCCTCCAAATTTATTTATATTTTCTATTTTTAAGCGTCATTTTTATCAAAACAATTATCAATATGAATGTGAATCTAATCGTTTCTATGATGTGAACGCAGTGAATTTTACCTGCACTTATTTGCGCGATTTATATATATATGGTAAAATATAAGTCCAAATTTATTTTTATTTTTTATCGCTTACTTATTTTGAGCAACGGAATAGATTGAACGTATATGAATATCTATTCGTTGGCGAAATGAGCAGAGCGAATTTTAGGTATTTTTATTTATATAGCTTCCGGCTTATGAGTAATTGTGCCTAAATCTTTTTTTGCAAATTTTTGTATCTTAGTCGTTAATCCTCTAGGTATTTCAGTTGATTCGCTTCTTTCTGCTTTTAAAAGTTCTTCTAACAATTCAAAACTTTTCCACGGATCTATATCTCCACAAGTAAAGAAGTCTGCTGATGCGTATCCATATTCTGGCCATGTATGTATTGTTAAATGGGACTCAGCTATTATTACCGCACCTGATACTCCCCATGGATTAAAATGATGGAAAACTGAATCTACTATAGTTGCCTTTGCATTTAATGCTGACTTATTCATAAACTCTTCTATTAGTTTTGGATCTCTTAAAATCTCTTCATCACAATTATAGTATTCAACTAATATATGACGTCCTAATGTTTCAAATTTCATAACTCTCACTCTCCTAAATATCTAATCTTAATTTATAACTAAAATTGTTTCTAAATTTTTGTCTTTCATATCGCATAAGTATGCATTACTATCTTTAAGTAGTTTTATATAGTCAATAATTTCTTTTGTAATTAGCTCTCCTGGTGCAACTACTGGGATTCCTGGAGGGTAAGCCATTATACTTTCACCGCTTATTCTATTAACACAATCATCAATATTTACACTTTCTTTTTTTGAATAAAAAGCTTCTCTTGGATTTATCTTTATAATTGGATTTATTTGTTTTATTTTAATCGCACCTTTACTTACATTTTTTGAACTTATTAAAGCAATTATTTCTATTGCATTTATAAGTTTATCTACGTCTTCTTTTGTAGTTCCAAGCGATATAAGTACTAGTATATTATTTATATCTCCCAGTTCCACTTGAATATCAAATCCTTTGTAAAGTAAGTCATAAACTTCAAATCCAGTTAAACTTAAATTCGATACATTTATACATAATTTCGTTTCATCAATATAATCTACACCTTTGTTTTTTAATAGTTCTTTTGATAAAACTTTTATATTATTAATTTTATTTAACCTAGACTTTGCATATCTAGCTAGTTTTATTGCATTTAGTAATTGACTTTGACCATTTTTAACTAAATTATGTCTTGCACCATCAATACTTGACATAAGCAAATAAGATGCTGACGTTGATTGAAGCATATTTATAGTTTGCTGAATTTTATCTGCATCAATATCCTTATTTATTAAAAGCATTGATGCTTGAGTTAATGCGCCTCCACTTTTATGCATACTTACAGCACTCATGTGTGCTCCTAGTTCCATAGCTGATGTTGGAAGTTCTTCATTAAACGGAAAATGTGCGCCGTGTGCCTCATCAATTAATACTAAGATATTTTTTTCCTTGCAAACTTTAATTATTTCTTCTAAGTCGCAACATGCTCCATAGTAAGTTGGATTTAATAAAAATACTGCTTTTATGTCATTTACTTCGTCTAACGCTTTCTTAATCTTGTTAGCATCAACATTTAAACTAATACCAAGTTCATTACTAAACTCTGGATCTATAAATACTGGCTCTCCTCCACTTAATATAAGTGCATTTATAACTGATTTGTGTATATTTCTTGGTAACAATACTTTATCTCCTGGATTTATTGTAGATAAAATCATTATTTGTATTGCTCCTGTTGTTCCATTAGTTATAAAAAATGCTTTATCACTTTTATATGCTTTTGCTAGTAATTCCTGAGCTTCTTTTATTATACTTTTGGGATTTGATACATTATCCATTCTTGGAGATGAATTTATATCCATATTCATTAAATCGTCACCAAAATAATTATTTAAAATCCTAACACCTTGGTTCTTTACATGTCCTGGTACATCAAAGCATGATATATCCTTCATTGAATATTTTTTCAAGTTGTATAAGAGAGGTATTTCCTCCGATTCTATATCTTTCATTTAAATCCCCCTTTATTAATAATCTATGTCATCAAACTTATTATAACTATCTTTTTTATTTACTTTTATTAAACTTACAAATCTAATTATACATTCTATATTTTTTTTGCAACCATTTTTTTATATTTTTTTATTTTTTATATAAAAGTTAAAGTTCAGTGTTTTACACATTTATTCAACTTTTACAAAAAAAAGTTTTTATTAATTTTTATAAAGTTTAGTATAACTAACTATATCCTCATATTAATTTTATTAAAAATTAGTATAGCTAACCTTTTTTATAATTTTTATACACTTTCATTCTAAGTGTTAAGCATATTAATATTTTAATTTTATTTTTCTTGTTAAACTATTTTTTCCGACAATTTTTTTATAAAAAAATAGCACCCATTTTATGGATGCTATCTAAATTCCTATTTATGTTTTTTATATAATATATAATTAACAGAAAATGAAATCATTATTAAACCTACCGCTATTAATATTTTATAACTAGGTACATCTGGCTCTGTCACAATTCCACTCTCTATAATATCTACTTTAATTGCATGTATATCAGTATCTCCCATATGTTCACTACAAGCTTTATTATATACACCTTCGACTTCAAGCTTATCTCCGATTTTGTTGTATCCACCATATACTTTTATCTTTTTTATATCTTCATTTTTCATATATACACCTATAGCATTTGTGCTGTCTTTTATATTAACCCATCCATACCTATCTCTTTTCAATGATTCTCCAATTACTTCACCTTTTACACTAATAATCTTATGATTAAATTCCTTAGCATTTGTAATTAAGTCATTTATATTAATATTTTGTGCACCTGATTTAGTTGGATATATTGCAAAAATAAATGTGCTTATTAAAATCAATATTTTCTTTATCATTTCATGCATATTTTCTTAATCCCTTCAAATGAATATCCTATAAGTACAAATACTGCCATAAATTCTAATCTTGCTACATACATAGCAAATATATAATAAAGCTTTAAAATAATAGGCATATTTGGTTCAATTATACCTATAGATAATCCAACATTTCCTGCCATTGATGCTGATTCAAATATTGATTGATTTAGTGGATAATTATAAAAGCATGCTAATAATACTCCACCTAAAAATAAAATTAAATAACAAAGTATTATTATTGCACTAGATCTAACAATTTCACTATCTAGTACATGGTCTTTTATATGGTGAAATTTAAATGTTTTTATTCTTCTTTCTGATACTAATGATTCTTTAATACTTGCTATAAACCCTTTAAATACAACTGCTAATCTAAGTATTTTAAATCCTCCAGCAGTTGAACAAGCACTTCCTCCAATTAGCATAATTATTGACAAAACTAAAATATTAAAATCGCCCCACTCATATGCAAACTGATTTGGATATGCACTCATAAATCCAGTAGTTGTATGTGCTGATAATAGAGTAAATGCACTTTTTCTAAATGTTGATATAGCATCGGGATATAAATTAAGATTATTAAGCCCCTTTGTTAATAAAAATACTCCTAAAAATATAGTAATTAAAAATGTTCTTATTTCTATATTTTTATAGATTTCACTATTATTACCTCTCCATATGCAATAATGAAGTCCAAAATTTATTGAACCTAACATTAAAAATATAGTTGCTATTATTTCATATGAAAAGCTATGATAATACATTATATTTTGACTCATTGGAGCAAACCCTGATGTACTCCATGCTGATGATATTATGCAATAACCATGGTACAAAGCTCTAACGGGAGATAATCCTATTTGAATACCATTTATCCAAAGTATAAAAGTTCCTACTAATAAAAATAATAAACTTATAATCCATATAAGTTTACTTGTATTATGTGTATTTGGTAATAATTCAATATCTTTGCCTTCTGCCACATACATTTTATAAGCACCTTGAGTTTTTTTAGTTAAAAAAGTTATTGCAAGAACTACCATTCCTTGTGAGCCTAAAAATGTTATTGTGTGCCTCCACATATTTAAACTCATACTTACATGATCTAAATCTTGTATTAAAAATACTCCTGTTGTTGTGAACCCACTCATAATATCAAATATTGCATCTAAAAAAGATAGCATATGGCCACTCAAATACAGTGGAATAGCAGCTAGTATCGTAAGTATTAACCATGATAAGGATACAGTTACCAAACCATGCTTCCATTCCATATATGTATTGTTTTTATTATTTTTCCCAATTGCCATAAGTGAAAATCCAACTATAAACGCTATATTTATACTTATTATAAAATCCATTAATGGCTCATATTCATTTAATAATAAAGCTACTATCATTGGTATTAACATAAAAAATGAGCTACCAACTACTATATACCCTGTATAATAGCTGATTACTTTTAAATCTCTACTATTTCTTTTACTTCTTCGCATTAAATCCTCCACTTACATAAACGAAGTCATAAATAACAACGCTAGTAATAACAAGATTATATATCCTATTTCCTTTACAATCCCAAGCAAAACGTTTTTAAATTTCAACATGTTAAAGCTCCTTTATATATATAAAGCTTCTTCTAATTTAGAGTAAATAAACTGACTTTTACTTTTTATATTTTCACTATCAGTTGCTATTACTACTTTATCATTATCTTTTAGCAATAAGTCTCCTTTGGGATATATCACATTAGAATCTCTGTATATATAAACAATTACAAAATCTAGTGGCATTACTAAGTCTTTTATTAACTTATTACACCAAGAAATATTTTTATCTATATATATTTCTACTAAAACCATATTTCCTCTTTCAAAAATCTGAAGTATTCTAATTTGTTCATTTTCAAATTCCCAATCTATTAAGTTGCTAATGACTTCCGTACTGCAAACTGTTTTATCTACTGATAACATTTTAAATACTTCTTGATTTTTAGGGTTGTTAATTCTCGATATGGTTTGCTTTATATTAAAATTCTCTTTTGCAACTTCACAAATAACTAGATTTTCTTCATCTTTACCTGTTGCAGCCACCACTACATCAGCTATATCTATTTCTGCATCTCTTAATACATCTAAATCAGTACCATCACCATGTATTATATCTGTATTTATTTTTTTTGATATTTTGTTGCATAAATTTTTATCTTTTTCTATAAGTGTTACATTGTGTTTTCTATTAACTAAATTTTTTGCAAGATAAAATCCTACCTTGCCTCCCCCTATAACTATAACTTTCATATCTTCCCTCTTATACTCTAGATTTTAATTCTTGTATCCCAAGCTTAATTGGGCTTATATAATTAATTCCTAATGATGTATATATGTGTTCTTTATTCATATCTACAACCCTTGCAATTACTTTATCTACATTGAATACTTTTTTAGCAATTTTGCAGGCGGTTATATTAATACTATCATTTTGTGTAAGTGCTAAAAATAGATTACAATACTCTATTCCTGCTTCTCTTAATATATCTATATCATATTCCACTCCTACTAATCTTAGCGCATTTATACCTTTTCCTAGTGATTCTAACTTTTCTTTATCTTTGTCTATTATTACTACATCATGTCCATCATCTAAAAATTCCTTTGCCATACTAGATCCTAATTTCCCACATCCTGCAATTATTATGTACATATCAATCACCTCTTGATATATTTCTCTTAAAATTATTATATTAACTCTTCATATCTGTTTCTCCTTCTTTAAAGAATGATTTAATATAAAATTTAAATTTTATAAAATAAAAAAGAAGCTAAAATGCTTCTCTTTTATTTATTTTAGATTTTTAATTATGTTATCTATTGGCATTAATCTATCAAGGTAATACCACTTACAATCAGTATCTAAAAATTTTGCATATTCTTTTTTGCTTTTGTAATCATGTGCTTTTTTAGTAAAGAATTTGTGCTCTTTTTTTCCTTCTCTGTTTTTTATAGTCTCATATTTAAGTTCATTAATAAATTTGTAATCTAAGTACCCAAAAATCTGTACTTTTTCTATATTATATAAATCTTTTATTAAATGTCTTTTTACTTTATCTTTTTTATCTTCCATTTCTAAATTTAAATGAACACCTACATAATAATTACTTTTATTATTTTCAAATTCGTCTTTATCTATTATAAGTCTAGTGTGTATTTCTTTTGCTATTGCTGTTTTTATAGCTATCTTTTTCTTATTTATAACACTTTCATCTATACCCTTACTCATTAAGTAATTTAAAAATCCACATTCAGAAACTTTCTCTACAAATATTCTTTGTTCTAACACTTCTTGCTGTAATTCTTTATTTTTTATCTCTTTAGGTATTAAATTTTTGTATTTATCAAAGTGTTTAGATTCATCTAATGCAAATTCTCTACATTCTTTTAATTGCTCTTGTGTTATATTTACAGATTTAGTAATTAATTTTTCAAATCTTTGCTTTATACCTATATTTTTAACAAATACTTCATATTTGCTACTTGCTTTTATATAATTCATGTCTTTCTCTCCTTAAAGTTTATATTATATAATAATAACATAGAAAGTAGTATTATATACACGCTTAATTTAAGGAGGATTTAATTTGCCTAAAATAAAATATAAAGATACTTTTATAAGTTACAATATAAAAAAAACAAAGCCTAAAAAAAGTATCTCAATTAAAATAAAATATCCTGATATCGTTGAAGTTTTGTCTCCTTCATATGTGTCTGATAAAGAAATACATAATTTAGTTTTATCTAAATCTAATTGGATTTTTAATAAATTAAAAGAATTTGAAGATAAAAAAGTTGAGGAGGTTAATCTAAGTTTTGAAGATAATAGTAAACTACCTTTCCTTGGAGAAAATTATATTCTAAATATTGTTAAAAGTAACCAGATTATTAATTGTAAATTAGAATTTGATAAAAATAAATTTATAGCTTATGTTCCTACATTTATGTCAATTGATAATCAAAAGAAAGAGCTTAAAAAACTTTTTATAGACTTGTTAATATGGTACGGATCTAATATCATTAATGAACGAATAAACATTTATTCAAAAAAATTAAATGTTTATTATGAAAGTTTTAAAGTTAAAGATCAAAAATCAACTTGGGGAACTTGTTCTTCATTAGGTAATATTTATATAAATTACAAAATACTACTTGCCCCTATTGACATAGTTGATTATGTAGTTGTTCACGAGCTTTGCCATCTTAGAGAAATGAATCATTCTAATAAATTTTGGTCTTTAGTTCAAAGTATTATCCCTGATTATATAATTAAAAGAAATTGGCTTAAAGAAAATGGATTTAAACTTAAAGTTTAAACCTATTTTTATGTTGACATGCACAATATATCACCTTAATAAATAATGTAAAATAGGACATTTTAAGCAACGGATTTGACTTAAACGATATCAAATGTCATATCGTTGGCGACATGATGAAATCAAATTTTTTATTTTAGGAGGAGAAAATATGTTAAGCGATCAAAAATATGTTATTTTATCACTTGAACTTCACTTGTTTTTTTCAAGAATTATGAAAGAGCATTCTCTTTTTTTAGAGGCTGGATTTACTCCTAAAGACTCGAACCTTGCTAAAGAAGCTGATCATTATAAAAGGGAGTTTGAAAAACTGTTATCATATACAGTAAGTGCCAGTAATGGTGTAATTAGACCTGATGTTTTAGAATCTGGAGAAATTGTTACTGATTACACATTAAGCACAGAGCAAAAAACACAAAATTTAACAGGTATAGATATAAATCAAAATATAACTAATTCAGAGGCAAGATTACACAGTAGAAGAAATCCTCAGGTTAGTTCTGAAATGGTAAACTATGTAAAAAGACTTAACTCTAATGCGAAGAATCTTCTTAATGGCCTTATTAATTTTAAACGAAGAGTATTAAATGGTGTGTTATCTTGTAATCTATTTACAGTTAATTATCCTCTACTTATTGACCACATAACTCGTGAAGCAATTTTATATCTTTCTTTAATAGATGATTTAGAAAATAGAATTGATATTGATTCTATAGATATAAGAGAAACAGAGCTATTTTGGGATCAAATCATGATGGAACATGCATTATTTATTAGAGGTTTACTTGATCCTTCTGAAAATAATTTAATTGAAACTTCCGATGATTTTGCTAATGAATACGAAGATTTGATTGAGGAAGCAAAAAACATGACAAATGTAACAATAAATAGTATTACAAATGAAACTCTAAACCAAACCATTCAATTTAAAGATTTTAAACAAGCAGGAACAGCTGGACTTGATCAATGTAAAATAAAATCTATAATACTTCCTCTTCTTGCAGATCATGTATTAAGAGAAGCTAATCATTATATTAGAATATTAAAAAATTATACAAAAATGTAATTTAGATATATATAAAAAAGAAGCAGATTTAATCTGCTTCTTTTTAACTTACTTTTATATCTATGCTTTCTAAATAAGTTACCTTTACATTTTCTATTCTCTTATCATTTACAGTTATAATCTTTATATTAATCCCTTCTACTTGAAGTTCCTTACAATCATTTACTTTTGGTATTTCACCTAATTTAGTAATTATATATCCATTTAATGTATCATAATCACCTTCCTCTAAGTGTAATCCAAACCTTTCATTAAACTCGGACAACCCTATACTACATTTGACCATGTAGCTATTATTTTCAGTTTTAACTATTTCTTTATCTTCTATATCATACTCATCTTCAATATCACCCATGATTTCTTCTATTAAATCTTCCATTGTCACTATCCCACAAAATCCACCATACTCATCTATTAATAACGCAATTTGAATTCTCTTTAATTGCATTACTTTAAATAATTGATTGGCCTTTTCAGTATTTAAAACGAAATATGGTTTTTTCATTATTTCTCTAATGTTTATATTTTCAAATCCTACTTTTTTTGCTTGAATTAATAAGTCTTTAATATGAACTATCCCTATAATATTGTCTATGTTGTCTTCATAAACAGGTATTCTCGAGTAAGGTAAACTTAATAATTCATCTATATAATCTTCAACATCATCATCTATATCAATCGAATAAGTATCTTTTCTAGATGTCATTATTTCTTTACATAACTTGTCATTAAATTCAAATACACTTTCTATCATATCTTTTTCATCTTTATTAATAGAACCTTGTTCTTCAGACTGTGATATTAATGATCTAATTTCTTCTTCAGATACTTGTTCTTCTGTATTCTCCTCTTTATATCCTAAAAATTTAAGTACTATATGTGTTGATAAAGATAATATTTTAATAAATGGTTTTGTAATTATTGATATAAAATAAATTGGTTTTACAGAGAAAAGTGCTATTTTTTCTGCATTTTCTAAAGCTATCCTCTTTGGCACAAGTTCTCCAAATACTAAAGTTATATATGATAGTATAAGAGTTACTATTACCATTGATATTGGCTGTGCATAAGGTATTTGTAGTTTTTCACTTAAAGTACTTGATATACCTGTTGCTGCAGATGCACTTGAGAAAAATCCTGCTAGAGTTATTCCTACTTGAATTGTAGATAAGAAATTACTTGGGTCTTCTATTAGTTTTTCTAATAATATCGCTTTTTTGTTGTTTTCTTTTGCTAAATTTTTGATTTTATTTTTGTTTGCTGATACAATTGCCATTTCTGCTGATGCAAAAAAAGCATTTACCATTGTAAGTATAAGTATTAATATTAATTGTAATACAAGCCTCTGGGGCTCAGGGTCTGGATTCATTTCATACCTCCTAAAAATTATATCGCCAATGAACTACGAATAAGGTCCATTGCTCAAATATATTGATATGATGATATCATATTTATATTTAAATTTCAATTATTCTGTGACTGATTTTATAAAAATTCATTTTAAATTTATATTTTTAGTAAAAAAGGTATTAATCCTTAATAGAATTAATACCTTTTTACTTTATTAGTTTTTATTTATGTATATTTTAATTTATTTTATTATTATATTTAATAATAACTTATCATAGTAATAAAATGTTTTATAGATTCAGACTTATTTAATAAATACTTAGAACAGATGTAAGACGTGGATCACTTAGTAGTTTATCAAAGTAGCTATGTGCAGAAGTATAACCTATACCAAATTTGTTCTTTTTCTCATCAACTTCTCTATATTCATAGCAAGCTTTTTTTACTTTGTCATGCATTTCAGAATTATTTGCTTCATATATAACCTTCTTATCCATAGGTATATCTTTTCTATATTCAGGCTTAACAAAATATAAAGCATCTTTTACTTTTTTTTCATCACTAAGTTTTTTTAATACTTCTCCATTTTTTCTATGCATTATATGATCATCATACTTATAATGATGAGCTATATGAGTAACACTTCCTAAATTTTTTTCAAAATCTAATATAGTTTTTTTCATTAACTCATAATGAGTTCCTGGCTTTTCATCTATATCTGCTAATATTTTAATATTTTCTTTTTTTACCCCTAATTGCTTAAGTGCATCTCTAAATTCATTATTTCTTAACTCTTTCTTTTCTTCTCTAGTTAAATCTTTAAATTTTTTATTATTTTTAAATACATTAACTCCAGAACCATCTGAAACTAAAACTACATATACATTATTCTCTCCAACCTCATTTACTGCCCTGGCTATTGCGCTTGCTCCCCATAAAACTTCATCATCCTGATGTTGTGGATAAAATACAACATTTTTGCTAAACTTTCTATCATAATTAGCTTCATGTTTTAACACAGAGTTGTTTGAATTTTTTTTCCAAGACACAAAACCTATTATTAATATTAGTAATACACCAATACATATTTTGAATATTTTTCCATTCATTAATAAACACCACCTAGTACTTTTTGTCGAAAACAGTCTTTTCTTCGAGTGGGTTTATATTAGCATATTTACTTTAATTTAGTCTATAAATCTAACAATATTGAAACATTTTTGTAATTTTTTAGTTTTTTAGTTATATTTTATTTTCTAAGTTAATACTTTAGATATTTCTGGGTTTTTAGTCATAAATTTAACTAATATAGGTATAAATACTATTTGTATCAACATACCTGGAATAGCTTGTGCTAAGTTTCCAAATATAAATATAACCGGATTAACTTGAGGAGCTATAGTAATAGATACTAAAAATGCACCAACCATAGCAAACAATCTCCCTCCAATCATAGCACCTATTAAAGATATATACGTATTTTTAGTTTTGTTAAATAAAAATCCTGTTATTATTCCATATGCACAGAGTTCAAAAGCCATTATAGGCATCATTGGAACTATTGGTGGCATTCCTGTCATAAGTCCACTCAGTATGGGTGTTATAAGTCCAACTAATCCGCCATAAATAGGTCCTAATAAAAATCCTCCTATTAAAACTGGTATATTCATTGGTAAAAATATTGGTCCTGCCATATTTACCGTATGAAATATCATTGGAAGTATTATACCAAGTGCTATAAAAATTCCTGATAAAACTATTTTCTTACTTTTCATAAATAACCCCCCCTCTAATTTTATATTATTAATTTCTATTTATAACTAAATAATAAATATCATCATTTTCAAAAGCCTCTACCACATTTAAACCAACTTCTTCAAACAAATTCTTTTGCATTTTAACACATATAAGCCTATCTTCCCTAACCACTTCATTTTTCTCTTTATGCATATTGTTTAAAAATTCTCTACTATTAGAATGAGCTATCATAAGCTGTCCATCCTCTTTTAAGTTATTATCTACTAGAGACTTGATAGTAGCGGTTCTATTTTGTAAATGCGGAAACATTGAATAAAGAATTATTTTATCATACTCTCCATTTACAATTTCATTTTCAATATTTACTAATTTAAAAGTTACGTTAGTCATATCTTTAAATTTCTTACTAGCAATATTAATCATTCCTTTTGAGATATCTACCCCTATTATATTCCCATTAGGATTTAACTTATTTATAAAAGGTATTAAAACCCCTGTTCCTGTACCAACATCCAATATATTAGTATTATTTTTAATATTTAATTTAGATAAAAGAGTATTTATCTTTTCTTCATTTACTTCTAAAAAATCATCCCACTGATTTGCTATACTATCAAAAAACTCTGCTTGCCCCATAATATTCCCCCTTTTTTTAATTTGAGTACAAAAAAAGCCATGAAGTATTAAAAGCCTTCATGACTTTGTTTTTTTATTATTTATCTAAGATAATTGTAGTAATATATAAACATATTTGTCAATGTGAATTCAATATAATATTATAATTTATATTTTTAATATTTAAATACATAAAAATAGAGAATGAAATTTCATCCTCTATTTTTATGTATATTTATAATGTATCTTATATTTCTCTAAAAATCATTATCTTCTTCATAGTCATCACTACTGCCAAATTTTTTATCCATAAAGTTAGATATATATCTTCTCATAATATGCTTTAGTATTGAAAATACAAAAACTGTGGTAAATGGTATTTTTACTCCTTTTATTGCTAAATCAACTAAACTTACTATAGCTACATTTATACACATTCCCATGCAAAAATTAAATATTTTATACTGAACAGGAGTAAGATGCTTTATTTCTTCTATTAGTTCTGTAAAAGCTTCGGATACTAATGTTACTGGAAAATATAATATATAGTATATTACGAAAAATATAATCACTGATTTTATAGACTCATGTTCAAATCCAAAAAAGGATAATATTCCTAAGTCAAAAATAGCCATTATTAATACTGATACTATAATTAATCCTATTCCACTCATTACTATAATTTTATGTTTATTTTTACTCATAACGGCTCTCCCCTATTTTTATATACTCTCTCTATAGTTTATTCATCTTGTTAATTAGAGATAATAACTTTTTTAATGTACAAGTTTAAATATGATTTAAATAAGCACTTATATACGTTATAGTAAAAATAAAAAAGGAACTTAATTAAAAAGTTCCTTTTTCTATAACTATAAGCTATTCTTATTTTTCTGAAGTATAAAGTTTCCCATCTACTATAGATATAGCTCTATCAGCTTTTTTAGCTATATTTTCATTATGAGTAATCATTATAAGAGTTTGATTGTATTTTTTTATAGACATCTTAAGTAATTCCATAACCTCTTCTGTTGTCTTCGTATCTAAGTTTCCAGTAGGTTCATCAGCAAGTATTATACTTGGTTTTGAGGATAATGCTCTTGCAATTGCAACTCTTTGTTGTTGGCCTCCTGATAATTGATTTGGAAGATGATTTTTTCTTTCACTAAGACCTAATAAATCCATAAGGTCATTTATATAATCTTCATCTACTTTTTTATTATCAAGTTTTAGAGGAAGTTCTATATTTTCTTTAACATTAAGAACTGGAATTAAGTTATATTGTTGAAATACAAATCCAACCTTTTGTCTTCTATATTTAGCCAACTCTTTATCACTTAAACAACATATATCTTTTCCATCTACTTTAATAGTACCATTACTTGGTCTTTCCAGTCCTCCTATTAAATGTAGAAATGTACTTTTTCCACTTCCACTAGGACCTACTACTGCAACAAATTCGCCTTTATTTATTTTTAAATTTACATCTTTAAGGGCATTTACAGATGTTTCTTTTTTTCCATATATTTTACCTAAATTAATAGTTTCTAATATCACCATAATATTCCCTCTATTCTATAATATTTATTGCTTCAACTATATTACTTTGTTTTATTTTTCTTGATGGTAAATAAGTTGCAATAAGACCTACAACTATATTTGTAATTGTAACTAGTATATAAGCTTTATATGCTAGATGAAACTCTATTCCATAGCTTTCAAATCCATAAGTTTTATACATTCTAATTTGTAATAAAACCCCTAAGACTATAACTATTATACTTGAAATTATTCCATATAATAATCCTTCAAATATTATCATATTTTTAAAGTCTTTTTCACTTATACCAACTGCTCTTAACATTCCAAATTCACTAGTTCTTGAAGTTAAGTTATAGCTTACATTGTTTATTATATTAAATATACTTATTACAAATAGAATTACTATTACTCCATAATCATAAATCTTCATTTTTTGAAGCATTTTCTCATTAGTTTCTTTCTCTTGCATCATATCAACAGTAGTAACTCCAGGTACTTTACTTCCTATTTTACCTAATTTTTTATTTATAGCTTTATGGTCTGCCCCTTTATCCATATTTGCATAAACTATATCATAATTATTTTTTCCTTCTATTTTTTCTAAATAATCAGTACTTGTTATAACATCAACACTCATATCAGCAGAGTACTGATTTTCATCAGCAAATGGATAATTAACTATTGCTCCTACCTTAAACTCATGTTCTTTATACTCATAGTTGTCTTGTCCCTTCCAATACTTTTCTCCATCTATTTTACCCTTAGGTATTTTAACTTTTACAGTATCTCCTACCTTTATATTAACAATAGGCTCTCCACCACCTACAACTACATCTCTCATTCCATAAGAAGTTTTATAAGTATGCGGCATATATATTACTGCTAAATTTTCTTTTTTCATTTTTTCTATATCTATTTTTCCACTTATTACATACTCGTTTAATGACTTTAACATTTCATCATTAAATCCTTTTAACTTTTGTTTTAGTAAATATCCATTATTTTCTTTATCTTTCATCAATAATCCATTTAAAACACTTCCGAAGTATCCGCCTTTAGCCAATTCATCAAAGAATTGCATATCTAATATATCTTTTTTTCCTAAAGGCATTCTACTATGAATTACTCTTGCAGCCTTAACTTCATTGATGCCATCTATATTTGATATTTCATTTATTTGTTCATCTTTAAGACCACTTTCCTCATCTCTAGCAGTATTTACTTTTAATACAAAGTCCCCATTCATATACATTCCTCTATTTTGATCTTCAGCCATAGCATCAGATCTAGAATATGCGTAGTTACTTTTTATAACCATTATTCCACCTATACTCATAGATAGCATAATCATTATAAATCCTTTCTTATTTCTAAATATATTTTTCATAGATATTGATTTAGATATTGGTATATTTTTACTTAATTTTGATACTATAAAATTACTTTTCTTTATCTTTTTATCTTCGCCTAAGTTTCTTCTTATTGCTTCAATTGGCGATACTTTTCTAATTTTCATATATGTTAATATACTTATAATAAATAGTACAAAAATTGTACATATTATAGAAAGTAATATTATTTTTAATGGTATAACAAAAGGTGTTACTCTTATAGTTCCTTCAAATTGAATATTCCCAACTATCTTATTAAAAACTTGGGCTCCACCCATACCAATAAGTATTCCAATTGGCATAGCTATTAAACTAAGTATTAAAAGTTCACTAATAATTAATTTAAATATTTTTAAGTTAGTTGAACCAACTGCTCTTAACATACCGTATTCTCTTATTCTTTGATATACAGATATAGTATATATACTGTATACTACAAGACCTGCAAATAAACTTATTGCTATTGCTGTATTTCTACTTGTTTCATCTAATGTCCCATTATTCCCTACTGATGATATAAGCATTTTATTTGGTCTAACTTGTTCTTCTTTATTTAGTTTAGCTTTCTTAGTTATATCAGCTATATTTTTACTTATATCACTGCCTTCATTAAACTCTACATAAGGAGTAAATTTATCGAGCTTATCTTCATTTAAAGCTAAAAACATCTCACATGCTCCAACACGTTTTTCTCTATACCTGTCTTTTAAAATTCCTACTACCTTAAAAGTTTCTGGTTTTTCCTTTTGATATAATCTAAATGTTATTTCTTGATTTACATCTGGTTCAAGACCCATACTATTTAGTATCCATTCTTCTAATACAACTTCATTATCAGCTTTAGGAAATCTACCTTTTATAAGTTTAGAATCATTAGTTAAATAATTTTCACTTGCATAATTTATATTTATAGGTAACTTTTCACCCTCATCAGTAGCTGCATAATATGAGGTTATAGATACATCTTTTATATCTTTCCCATTTTTCACAATATCTAGTTGTTCTTTATTTATGTCTCTAAAATATACATGATGAGTACCAGTTTCTCTCTTTAACCTATCTAAATCAGCTTGTTGAGCACTTCTTGATAAAGTACCTACTCCTACAATAAGGGCTGTTCCAAGCACGATACTTAAAATTATAGCAAGTGACCTTGATTTATAACTTTTTATATACTTTAATACCATCTTTAAATCATTTTCCAAATTTACCACGTCCTTTCTTTAACTTAACTAGATTATATATTTATTAAAAAAATGTAGCAAACTGTACTTTTTCAAGTTTTTAATACTTATGTGCTTAAAATTACATGATTATTTTCAAGTTTATATACTGTATTTGCATATTTTCACTTTTTACATATTTTTTTATAAATGTTATAATTCTCATATAAATTGGAAATTAGGGGTGTGCTATGGATATTATTTTTATATTTCCTATATGTTTAATTTTATTTATAATTATCAATCTAATATTAAATAAATACAAATTTTATAAGGAAATATCTGTATTAGAAAGAAGTTTAATTACTATTTTTATAGCTATTATTACTTATTTTTTACTTTATAGAGGTTACGTTTATATTTTAGTTAGGATTAAATACGATTTATTATTAAAGGGGATATTAAATTCGGTATTAGCTTTTATACTAATATGCTTATGTTTTTATATAGGATTAAAATTTATAAATATATTAAATGATAATACTTCAAAGGAAAATAAACTAAACAATCTTAATAATAAAATTGAACACAAAGAAAATATAATAGCAAAATTAAGAAGTCAAAAACATGATTATTTAAAGCATTTACAAGTTGTGTATTCACTGCTTAATACCGGTCTTAATGAAGATGCAAAGGATTATATAACAAATATATCTAATAGCTTTAGAGCTAAAACTTCTAGATATGGTAAAGTTTCATATTTAGATGCTATTGCTTCTTTAAAATATGAAGAATGTCTTATAAAAAATATTTCCTTTGATGTTTATATTCAAGATTTTATGGACAATTTGATTATTGAACCAAGTGATATGAGTTCTGTAATACTTAATATAATAGATAATGCTATAGATTCTTTATCTAATGTATGTAAAGAAAATAAATATATAAAACTGTTTATATATGAAGATGAATTTCAATATGTTATATCTATAAAAAATAATGGTCCTAAGATACATAATACTGAATCAATATTTTTAGAAGGCTTTTCTACTAAAGATGGATCTGATAGAGGATATGGACTTTATTTAGTTAAAAATATATTAGATAAATACGGATATCATATTTTCGCTAATAGTGATGATTTTTTAACTGAATTTACAATTTTAATACCAAAATACTATTAAGCTTAGGGGGTACTTATGATAAAAGTTTTAATTTGTGATGACGATAAATCTGTAAGAAATCATATTGAAGATATTCTTAAAGAATCTGGATATGTTGATTATATAAAAAAAGTTGAAAATGGATTAGATGCTATTGAGTTTATAAAAAGCGAAAAAATAGATTTACTAATTATTGATATTGATATGCCTTATAAAAATGGTATAGATTGTGCAAAAGAAGTAACTTCTATAGATAAAGACGTTCATATAATATTTGTAACTGGATTTGCTGACTATAGTTTAGAAAGTTTTAAGGTTCATCCAATAGACTTTATCGTTAAACCTTTTACAAAAGAAAAGATACTAGATTCTATAAATATAGCTATAGATCATATAAATTCTCATAAATTTGCTAAAGATAACTTTATAGAAGATACCCTGTTTGTTTATAAAGTTAGAAAGCAAATGCATATGATTAATTTTGATGATATAGTTATGTTTGAAAAAAATTCTAGAGCTATTAATTTATATACTAAAGACCATGATGTTATAAAGTTTTATGAGAACTTTGATGAGTTAGAAAAGCGTCTACCTCCAAATTTTTTTGCAACTCATAAGCAATATATAGTTAATTTAAGACTTATTCATAAGGTAATACCTATAAATAAATCATCTTTAGAAATTAGATTTATAAATTTTCAAGAAAGCGCTACCCTTAGTAAGTCTTTAGAAAAAGATTTTCTTTATAGGTTCTATAGAACTAAAAGATTTTAATATTTAAAGGTGTGAACAAAGTTCACACCTTTATTTTTATTTTCTATCAGATTTTATTGGAGTTCTAAGTAGCAAATGTTTTAAAGCTTTTCCATCAAATGGGTATAATGGGTATAAATAAGATTGACCAGTCATAGTTTTGTTTGTAGCTACTAGTAAAATAGTTATTATAATACCTGCTATGAATCCCCATATATTAAATATAGATGTAAGTATAAGTATAAGCATCCTACAAAGCTTAATTGCAAATCCAAGTTCTGTGCTTGACTGTGCAAAACCTCCAAGTGCAACAATTGCCATATAAAGTATCGTCTCTGCAACAAACCACTCTGTTTTTATTGCAAATTCCCCAAGTATTAATGCTCCAACTACAGAGAGAGACATTCCAAGAGATCCCGGTGTATTTAAGGATGCAAGTTTTAATGCATCAACAGCTATTTCAAGTAGTAAAAATTGAACAATTAAAGGCACTTGATAACCAGGATCTGGTGCTATAAACTTAAGCCATTGTGGAAGCAAATCAATATATTCTATTGCTAATAAATAAAGTGGTGTTAATATTAATGTCATTAAAAGAGTTATATTTCTTATAAGTCTTAAATAATTTCCTGTTAAAATTGGTTGATAATAGTCATCAGCTTCTTGCATAAAGTCAAATATACTTGTAGGAAGTATTATAACGTTCGGGGATGTATCTATAAGTATCGCTATTTTACCTTCTGCTATGTGAGCTGAGGCAACATCTGGTCTTTGTGTACTTTTTATCTTTGGGAATGGGTTATACCATTTTGATTTAGTTAAAGTTTCTACTAAACTTTGATCTCCCATATCTAAAGCTCTTACATCTATTTCTTCTAATTCTTTTTTTATTAAGCTTACAGTTTCTTTATTTGCAGTTCCTTCTATATATCCTATTGATACGTCTGTCTTTGATATATTTCCTATACTTGCCATTTCAAATACAAGATTTTTATCTCTTATTCTTCTTCTTATAAGTGCTGTATTCATTACAATAGTCTCAACAAATCCATCTCTTGACCCTTTAAGAGTTTGCTCTTTTTGCGGCTCTTCTGGCCCCCTAGCTGGATATGTTCTAACATCTAATATTATTGCATCTTCAAATCCATCTATAACTATTGCCATAGGTCCTGCTAATACCGCTGCTGCAATCTTATCTATATCATTCTCTTTATCAACCTCTATATGAGCTATATAATTTGCCATAAAGCTTCCCATATCAGGTACTTTATCCATTTCTTCCTTTGGAATAGTTATAAATGTGTTTAAAATTCTTTCAGTAACATCATCTTTAATAAGTCCATCTACAAAAAATAGATAGGATTTCCTTCCTCCTACACTTATTTCCCTAGCAATTAAGTCAAAACTTTTATCGATTTTTAATTTACTTGCTATAGTATCATAGTTTGTTTTAATACTTTTAGTTAGTTTCATTTTTTCACCTCATTATCTTTATAGTGGTATTTTTAGCCTAATTTAGTAAATATATTACAAAAAATAAAAGCCCTAAACTTGTTATAAGTTAAGACTTTTTATTTGTTGATTAATTATTTTATTTAATAAAAAATAATTAATTTAATTGTAAGTAATTACTTTAATTTACTACTTTTCTTATCTTTTATTATTTGTTTTAGATATACTAATCTATCTTGTTTATATTTATGCTTCATATTTGGAAATGCTTTAATAATTCTTCTTTGACAAGTTGATTTTTCTTTTATAGATTCAATTTTGTTTACTATATTTTTATTCTTAATACGCTCAAATAATTTTTTTATATTTTCTTCATCAAATTTTTCTAGATTTATATTTAATTTACTTAACTCTAATAATATTTCATCCATAAATTTTAGTTTATTATTTAATTTATTAAGTGATAATAATGTAAAATTTAAATCTATAAAAAAACATACTAAAATATTTATAACTACTACTATCAATAGTAAATCAGAAATATATACTACTAAATTATAAATATTTTTATGTATAACTTCTATCAATACTACTGACATAACTCCAAATAGTATAGAGTTTTTTAAACAAACTCTACCTCTTATGTTAAATCTTTTTTTAGAATAATCCCACCATGTTGTATTAAATAATTTTTCTAATACAACTCCTGTTATATATTCTAAAGTTGATGTTATAAACATTCCAAATATAAAAAGCAATATTAAATTACTCTGAAAGTTTTTAAGAAAAAATATAATAACTATAGCTCCAAATCCGTATATAGGGCATATTGGACCATTTAAAAAACCTCTATTTATAATTTTCTTATTTCCAATAGAACAGTATATACTCTCACATATCCATCCTAAAAAGCTATATATAAAGAAAAATAAAATAGTTTCATGTATCTCTCTCATAAAAATTCTCCTTAAAAGTCTATTATATATACTATGAAACTATTATTATTTTGTTATTGTAGCTTACCTAAAATTTAAATTAATATCTCCATTTTTGGAATTAATATTAATATTCTTGTTTGCATTATTACTTTTTTCTAAAGTTTCTCCTAATTCTTTTCCATTTATATTTATATCTCCATAACTACAACTCAAAGAATAATTATATGATTTTTCTGAATTTTCAACCAAGTAATTCACTTCACCATATGAGTTTTCTATATTACTATCAACTATATTGCTATTATTTATATTTATATCTCCATTTAATATAATAGCTTTGAGTTTATTTAATTTTGAGTCTGCTATATCTACTTCTCCATAATCATTTTCTATATCAAAATTTTGTAATACCTCTATATCGTTTATATTAGCTTCACCATTTTTAATATTTACTATAAAATCATTTGAGTTTATAGATTCAAAACTGGTATCCCCATAATCATTAATTACTTTTAATGAGCTACTTTTTATATTTTTCATGTCTATATCTCCATTTTTTGATTTTATAGACATATCGTTTGATAGCATATTATTTAAATTTATCTCTCCATAATTGCATAGTATAGATATATTATCCCCATCTATATCTTCTACTTTTAGATCTGAATTTTTAGATTCAATAACTAAATCTTTCATATTTTTATTTTTTGGTATATAAATTTTTATATAGTCTGGCTCTTTATTTATAAATCCAAAATCAAATCCAATTTCTCCTTTATTACTACTAAACTGATTTACTATTAAGTTTCCATTTTCAACTTTGTAGTTAATTTTACCCATTCTTTCACTATAGTCTACTTCTATCTTATACTCTTCACCTTTTACTATTTCAATATTATCAAGGTAATTAGCATTAATTTGTATATTTTTAAATTCTTCTAATTTTTCTTTTTCGCTTATTCTTTTATAATCACCTTTTATACTGTACCCTATCTTATTTTTTATAAGTTGAGTTTTACCTCCTGAGAAATATCCTATAGATGCAAGAACTAAACCTACTAAAATTAAACAAAGTGAAGTAATTATTATTTTTTTATATATATTCATAGATAAATTCTCCTTTACTATATTTCTCTTTTATTAAATTTATTTAGTAGTTTACTACAAGTACTAGATATTAATTTAATAGATTTTGATGCTAAGAATAACACCATTACTAAAAATAGTAAACCTACTCCTATTAATACTATTCCTGTTCCTACAAATAAAATAGTAGTAGAAAAGTCACTCAGTATAACTGATATACCTGCAACAGAAATTGCAAAACCACTAAATATTAAAGCTACTGTAGTAACTACAAATGCAAAAGTAACAGCACCTATTACAATAACCGGTACAAATAACAAAATAATCATAGAAAGTGCTAGCGGAAGTGCAATTGGAGATGCTAATATAGCAAGAACTATAAACCAAATAGAAGATATTCCTGATTTTCCAAATTTTCTACTTTCTTTATTATCTTTAATGGCGTAGTCTGCTAAAATTTGTGATGCAATACTTGATGGCGATCCAAATTCACTAACTACATTCACATCATCTCCTACAGATGCATCTTCAAAATATTCTATATAATAGCTTATTGCATTATCTATTTCTCTTTGTGGTAATCTTTTTAATTTATTTCTCAATTCTTCTATAAATTGATTTTTATTCACTTACTATCCCTCCTAATAAAATCTTATCTACCCTCAATTTATACTCTTCCCACTCTAATATATACTCTTTATATTTTGCTTTTCCTGAATCTGTAATTTGATAGTATCTTCTGTTCCTTCCTTGAAATGATTGATCATAAGTGATTAAATAACCATCCTTTTGAAGTCTTCTCAGTACTGGATATAATGTTGATTCTGATATATTCATAACTTCTTTAACCTGCTGAGTTAGAATATATCCGTATGCATCTTCTCTTGTAAGTACTGCTAAAACGCATGCATCTAATAATGCTGAACCTAATTGAAAAGACATATTTCACACCTCTACTTTCATATTATATGATGGTTCATATTATACGGCGTATAATATACCTTTACTAATACTATATGACATATAATATTGTTTGGCAACTAAATATGTTCGTTTTTTTTCGACATTCCAATATACTTTTATCACTTATATAAATTAATATATAGATAATTTTTAGTATAAAAAAAGACGTAATATATACGTCTTTAATCTGGTTATTAATTTAAAATTCTACTAGTATTCTAGCTGGATATGCATCTAATCCTTCTATTTTCATAGGTAAGCAATATACTCTAAAATTATTTTCTGGTACTTTATCAAGATTAGTTAAGTTTTCAATAGCATAGGTCTCATTTTTTCCAAGAAAAACATCTATTAGTCCATGATTTCTTCCAATTCCTAGCCCTAGTGCATCTATACCTATCATATTTACTTTTTTATCAACTAAGTACTCCATAACTTCCATAGATATTTCAGGGTGATTATTTATCATTAATTACCTCCTTATTTAATAATTCGCTTTATTATTTACTGTCTAATTTTATGAATATTAAATATATTATACATTTTGATTTATATATTTAATATAGTATTTTTTATTATAAATGCAAACTTAATCTAATCATATCTATACATTGAATTTTATTTTCGTATATTTCTTCTTCATAATGTATCTTAAAAAAATCTTTATCTATTCCTGTAATTCTAAATCCACACCTTTGATATAGTTGTAACTGTTTTATACTTGAATTTCCAGTACCTACTTCTAATACTTTAATTTTTTCTTTTTTACATCTATCTATAGCATCTTTTATCATTTTTTTAGCTATTCCATTATTTTGATAATATTCATCTACTGCAATATTTACAAGTTCCATCGTTAATGGTCTTGTATATATTAACACATAAACGCCTACTATCTTTTCCTTATATTTTGCTATATAACAACTTCCTCTATTTAAATAATCTCTTATCACACTCTCTGATGGATCCGCTAATAAAAGTAATTCCATTGGTACTTTTTTATAATCACTTATCTCTTGAATACAAATATCCATTACTTATCCTCCTGTTACATAATCATATAAAATATTAAATATAAATTTTACCATTTATAATGTGATTATATTACAAAATAATCCTATATAATTTTGTAATATAATTACATTATAAAAGGGTGTAATAAAAGTATTGGTACTTTTATTACACCCTAAGTTTACATTATAATTACTTATTATCTAAAACAACATCATTCTGAATAGGTCTATCATTAAATACAGTTACTGATAGCTTTTTATATAGCATATATGTAGCTATTGAAATTAATATCCCCTTTATTCCATTAAACGGTAATAAACCAACAGTTACATACTGCATTAAATCAGCTGGACTCATTTGCATTCCATATGCTGGTAATAAGAAGTATACATTTGCTACTATTCCTACAACTTCCATAACTACAATCCCTACTATCATACCTATAATAGCATTTCTTTTAGTTTTATTTCTTTTGTATATCATTGCTGCTGGAACAACCATAGCTATTCCTACTATAAAGTTTGCAGCTTCTCCTACAAGACCTGTTTGACTTCCTTTCATTACTACTATAAGTAAGTTTTTAATAAATTCTATAACTATCCCAACACCAGGCCCAAATGCAAAAGCTCCCATTAAAACCGGAACCTCACTTAAGTCAATTTTTAACCATGGAAACATTGGAATTACAGGAAAATCAATGTACATAAGTATAAATGCTATTGCACTTAAAAGTGCTACTTTAATAAGTGTGTTTAAATTGTTTTTTTCTTTCATTATCTCTCCTCCAAGTAACTCTTCTGGAGCTTTAGTATTAGTTTATGTATTTTCATATAAAAAATACCCTGACTAAAATTAATCAGGGTATACATATACAAATGCATAGTAAAGTACATAACGATTCTAATACTTTTCTTCTTTCATCCAGACTATAACTGTCGGCTTTGGAATTTCACCAAATCATGCTAAAATTTAGCTCGCGGGCTTTACCGCCGGTGGGGATTTACACCCCGCCCTGAAGATATTTATCATTTTAACTAAAGTATATATTAAACTTTAGTTTTATTCAACTATTTTTCTTTAATTTTCTTAAATTCTAATGTAGATTTAAATAAATCTCCATCTATATTAATTTCAAATTTTCCACCTTGAAGATTAACCAAATCCTTAGCTATAGCAAGTCCTAGACCACTTCCCTCTGTATTTCTAGATTCATCGGCTCTTTTAAATCTTTCCATTATTTCTTTAGGGTCGAAATTAAGTTCATAAGATGATATATTTTTCATACTTAGCTTTATAGCTTCTTCATTTTCTGATAAATCAATATATACACGAGTTCCATTTAATGAATATTTAGCTATGTTAGATAAAAGATTTTCAAATACTCTATACATTCTTCTACCATCCGCATATATATATATATTATTATCTGGTATATTAATCTTTATATCTAAATTAGAGTTGGATAATTTTTCTTCCATCTCTCCAATACTTTGTCTTAGAAGTTGTTTTAAATCTATTTTTTCAATATTTAATTCAATATTTCCACTTCCTACTTTACTTGCTTCAAATAAATCTTCTATCAAATGTTTAAGCCTCTTTGATTTTGAATCAAGCACATTCACGTAATCCTTTATATGATCTGGCTTTATATCTTCTTCTTTTTTTATAAGCTCTATATAGTTTATTATAGATGTTAATGGAGTTTTTAAATCGTGACTTACATTAGTAATAAGCTCTGATTTCATTCTTTCACTTTTTAATTGTTTATCTATTGATTTTTCTAATCCTTCACCAATATTATTTATATTTTGTGCAAGAATTGTAAAGTTATCATTTCCTTTTACAGGTATTTTATAATTAAGATCTCCTTCTTTTATTCTTTTAGTACCTTCAATTATTTCATTTGCATAAGATAAGGTTTTTAATGTATATACGATAAAGAATCCTAATACAATTGTTGATCCTATAATAGTAAGTGTATGACTTACAAATACTCCAAATAATACTCCTATAGCATTTATAATTAAACATCCAATTCCTATTAATGTTATCCTTCTTGCTAGAGGTACTTTTATAAGTGAGTCTTTTATAACTTTTATATTTTTTATAGAAAATACACTTAAATTTATTAGTATACTACTTTTTATTAAATCTTTTTTACTATTATAAATCTTATATTTTTTTATTGTAAAATAAGTTGTTAACATTAATAAATTTAATAATATGTATATTTCACCCATATATATTATTTTATCAACTCTGTAATTATATCCGTAATCAATATATGATAAATTTGATGCATTATCTATTGCAAGTGCTATTTCTAATAAAATTAATATACTTAAAATCTCAACGGGAATTAGTTTAACTAGCTTTAATAGCTTACTTTCTTTATCAAATAAATCTATATCTATTTTCCTATACATTACAAATGATATTATGCTTGCTATTAATGATGTTATAAATAATGGTATGCATAGTTTTACATTATTAATTGCCATATTATGTCTAGCATAGTTTTCTGAAATTTTATCTGTTCCAAAGTAGTTAAATGACTTTGGATAAGATGCATTTAAAAATGATATATAAATTTGTACATCTTCTGTATTTACTGCGTTTAAAAGTTCCCACTCTACAGTGGGATTACTAGTATATGTCTTATTATTTAAATTTTTAATATAGTTTCTATTTTTATCAGTTTTATTTATTTCTATATCTAAATGTCCATTTATATTTTTCTTAAAATCATTTAAGTTACCATATTCAGTGTTTGAGTAATATTCATTAGTTTTATTGTTTATTACAATAAATTTAATGTTTTGTAACTCATTTAATCTGTTTTTTGCATTATTTTTAAGCCCATTTATACGTTTTTGCGCTTCTTCTTTGCTTAGGTACTTAGTTTTATATGAGTCTGTTTCATTATCATACTCTTGATATGAGTTAGTCTTTATATACTCATTTACTGATTCCTCATTATATTTTACAACTTCACCTAACCAATAAGATATAGGTCTTAATGTATTATATTCAAATAAATTACTTTTATAGAAATCATCCTCAAGTATTTTCCTATCTTCATGCATGTAACTACTCCAAAGCCCATTATTTCCTCTATATTGTGAAAAAATATTAGCTAAGGAAGTTAGAGATAAAGATAAAGATATCACTAATATAATAAAAAATATTCCTTTTATTCGTTTTTTATCTTTCATAATATTCTCCCTTTTATATATTAAAAAATTTATAATTTCATTATTTATACATAATTATAGAATTTTAACTTATTATTTTTTTATAAAATGTAAAATTTATTAATGTTAAAGATAAAAGTGTAAGTATTAAATTCCCACTAAAAAATTTAAAACATATGTAAACTCCTATTAATTGACTTATCATAAATATACTTAAAATAAATAATGTATTAAACATAAGACTTTTTTCTCTAAAAAATTTACCACTATAACTTTTCAATTTTATATCCAACCCCCCACACAACTTTTAAATATCTCGGTTCTTTAGGATTTATCTCGATCTTTTCTCGGATTCTCCTTATATGAACCGCAACTGTATTTTCAACATTAAAACTCTCTTCTTTCCATACCTTTTCATATATTTCATCTATAGAAAATACTCTACCTTTATTCTGTAAAAGTAATTTTATAATCCTATATTCTATTGGGGTAATCTTAACAACTTCTCCATCTACCTTCAGTTCTTTACTTTCTAAATTCAGTTCTAACTCTCCACTTTTTAAAACACTTTTATTTTCAATACTATAATTTCCAAGGCTTACATATCTTCTTAAATTGGACTTAACCCTTGCTATAAGTTCTAATAAATTAAATGGTTTTGTTATGTAATCATCTGCCCCAATATTAAGGCCCATTATTTTATCTGTATCTTCACTTTTAGCTGATACTAAAATTATTGGTATATTTTTTTCTTCTCTTATTTTTATAGTTGCTTTTATTCCATCTAATTTTGGCATCATTATATCCATTAAAATTAAATGAATTTCTTCTTCAATTAAAATATCTAAAGCTTTAAGTCCATCATATGCTTTAAATATTTTGTATCCCTCATTTTTTAAATATATTTCAATGGATTCAACTATTTCTTTGTCATCATCCACTACTAATATGTTGTACATCTATAAATACCCCTTTTCTAACATTAAAATTATATTTAACTATATAGTCTAGATTAAAAACTATGCTTTTTCATTTTTTATTAAATGTGTCAAAAAATAATCTTTTTATTATTTCTAAAAGTATTATACACTAAATTCACATCCTTTTTGATTATATCTATATGCTAATATATAATTCTTACAATTTTACTACTGTAATTCTTACGATTTTCTTACGAAATTTAATTTAAGCATTTATTACTTTTTTGCCAATCATCGACCTAAATATTTTATAATTTATAATGTAATACTAAATTTATAGACATAATCTATCATAATAAGGAGATTGTTAAAATGTCTGAAAAAATTATCAACGTTAAAGGAAAAGTCAGAGAGTTTATAAAATTTAATATAATAGGTATAAGTAATTTTCTAGTATCACAATTACTTTATCTTACCTTGTATCTTGGCTTTAAACTTCATTATATTATTGCTTATACTATTACTAGTGTAATAAGCATAACTGCATCTTATATTTTAAATTCAAAATTAACTTTTAATGAAAATAATTATTCTTTTAAAAAATTTTCTCTTTCTGTTTTAATTTATATTTTTGAGTATCTTCTTAATATGGCAATAATTATTGGACTAGTTAATTTGTTTAATATAAGTGAAATAATAGCTCCAATAATAGCTCCTGTGTTCTCAACACCTCCTGTATTTTTTATGATGAGACATGTTATCAAAAAAAATAGTAAAGGATAAGAATGTTTTATATTCCTATCCTTTACTATTTTTAAGTTAAAATAAACTACTTATTATATTACTAAAAATTTGAGTGTGTTCATTAAATATATTTATACCAATTATAATTAATATTATTCCTCCAACTAGTTCTGCATAGCCATTAAAAATATCACCTATTTTATTACCTAATATAACTCCTATTAAGCACACTATAAAAGTTATAATACATATTGTCAAAGACGCTTGGATTATATCTACATTTAAAAATGCAAAACTTATTCCAACTGCAAGTGCATCAATACTTGTTGCTATTGAAAGCATTATAAGTTCCTTATTGGATAAGTTACTCTCATCTGTTGTTATTCCACATTCTAGAGAAACTTCTTCACCTTCTTTTTTAGATTTAATAAACTCTTGAATCATTTTAAATCCTAAAAAACTCAATAATATAAGTGCTATCCAATGATCTATTGACTTTATGTAACTTTCAAAACTAATACCTAAAGCCCATCCTAAAAGCGGCATTCCTCCTTGAAATAATCCAAAGGCTAATGCTATTTTTATAGAAATACCTTTTGTTAAGTTTTTTAATGTCATACCTTTAGTAACTGACACTGCAAGTGCATCCATAGAAAGAGCAAATGCTGTAAATAAAATTGCTGTAAAACTCATAAACATCCTCCTAAATTTCAGCGCAATAAAAAACGAGACTTATGTATGCTAAATAAGCATACATGAGTCTCGTTTTTTAAGACTAGACCAGACCGTAGTCATTATGTTGATCTAGCCACACCGATTGGTGCAAACTACTCCCTCAGGTAATAACCAAAAAAAGTATTTTGTACATTACATCTATAATACGTTATGTTTCTATATATTGTCAATATTATATTCCAACGATATTATATAGCGCCTTTGCGACCCCACTATCATCATTTCTTTCAGTCACATAATTAGCCTTTGATTTTATAAAATCATCTGCATTATCCATTGCAACTCCCATTCCAACATACTCTAGCATACTTAAATCATTATAACTATCACCAAATGCCACCGCTTCCTCTTTATTTACATCTAAGTAGTCACATAGTATACCCACGGCTTTCCCTTTACTTACACCTTTATTCATAATTTCAACATTATTTGGTCCCGATGTAGTTAGTTCTATTCCTTTTAAATCTTTTAAATCTTTTTCTATATCTCTTAAAAGTTCTTTATTATCTTCTTCAAATACTATCATTTTTAAAATATTATTATTTAGCACATCTTCTTTTAAATCATTTTTAAAAATAAGATTCATTTCTTTTTTCATTTTATCATGTAACTCTTGATATCTTTTATTCTCTTTGTTCATTTTTTTACAATATAAAACATTATCAGCATAACACTGATAATATACTTCATACTTTTCTAATATATCTATAATATCTAAGCATAAATTTGTATCCATATAATTTGAATAAATAATTTTATCTTCATATCTTATTAATGCACCATTGCAAGCTATTATAGGTATTCTTCTTTCTAAAAATGCAGTATGTAACTTTGCAGAATCATACCATCTTCCAGTTGCAATTGCTACATTTATACCTTTATTTAATGCTTTAGATAAAGCTATTTTATTATCATTAGTAATTTGATGGTCACTTCCAAGTAATGTTCCATCCATGTCTGTGATTATTAGTTTATATTTCATAAATACTCCCCCCTATATATTAGATTTTATTTTTAGTATACCATAAAGGTTTTTCTATACTTATAAATAAAAACCTAATAGATTATTAATCTATTAGGTTTTTATTTATATAGAATCAATATTATATTCACTTGTTAGTTTTTCATTGTATGATCCTACAAGTTTACTTAATCCTTCTTTTATATCATATTCACTTGGTAATACAACTGTCTTTCTTGCATCTAACATAAATTTACTTTCTTTACTTACTAAGTTATTACTAGATACTTTCTTGTTTACACTACCCTTCATATCTATAAGTAATTTTGATACTTCACCTTTTGTTATGTTTTTTAGTACTATATGAGCTTCTTTTTCTGTCAATAGATTATCATATGTAACCTTTTCTAATTCTTCATTAAACAAATCCATAATCATTTTTGTATTATGCTTTACATATTTATCAATTATACGCTTTGGAACACTCATAAAAATCCATCCTCCAGTTGATATGAAAAGCAAGTTTAATACCAAAAATAATATTTTATTATCTATTAATTTTCCAAAGTTTGTAGAAATCTGAATAAGTATTAATCCTATTAATGATCCTATAAGCCCTAATATCAAATTCATAGCACCTATATTTTTTATCTTCCCACCAATACCTTCAATCTGAATCTCATTGTCTATGGCATAATTTCTGGATTTGTATAATTTTATGTCAGTTATGTAATCCATAGTAGATACATTTTTTGCAAATCTAATATATGAATTTATATCAACGGTATTATCTAAATTTAATCCATTTATAAATTCTTCTCCATAAACTTTCATAGCTCTTATTATAGATTTTAATAATGCTTCCTTAGCTGAGTCTCCATTCCATAATGCTAATGCATATTCTATACTCCCTGACATTCCCAAAATATGGTCACACTCTACACTTCCATCAATCTCAAAAAAAGCTAATCCTCTTACTTTGCCATCAATTGCTATATTCTTTGCTTGATTATATGTAAAAGCTCCCCTCTTTAATACTTCTTTTGTCTCAACATTTTGGTGAATAATACCTTCTCTTATTCTATCTTCAAAATCACTTACAGCTTCTTCGTATTTATCACATGGTATTTCTATATTCATGGGTGAGCCATCTTCATTTATATATCTTAGCTCACCATAGTTTAAGCATGCATCAACACATCGCTCACCTGTACTATTATATTTATTTTTTAATACTTTAGCCATATATCCTTATCCATCCTTTACTACCTAGATATACTACTAAGCCAGAGTTTTTGCTAGCTCTTCTTCACCCAATATACTAGTTATTCTTACTCCAAAATTTTGGTCTACTATAACCACTTGTCCATAAGCTATTTTCTGCCCATTTACAAATATTTCGACCTCTTGATTTTCAAATGTATTTAACTCTATTAATGAACCTTTTGTTAATTCAAATATATCCTTTAAGTTCATTTTAGTCCTCCCTAAAATTGCAGTAACTTTTAGGGGTATATCTAGTACTCTTCCAAATTTATCATTCATAAATTTTACACATCCTTCTTTATGCCACTTATTATATAACACCTTTTGTATTTTTATAAAGCTTAACTTTCACTTGTAGACTTTATACTCCCCAACACCAAGTATTATATATTCCTCTATTTTTTATATTTATTAACTCATTTAAATTAATTATTACTTTTTTAAATCTATTTATCAGCATACATTAAAGTAATATGAGTAATAAGTATTAATTAATATTTTAAAAATTATCTTACTTGAAGATTATTTATCATTCCCCACATTTCATCTACTGCTTGCATACCTCTACTATTAAACTGAAATGCTCTTTGTGCCATAATCAAATCAGTTACTTCATTTTGCATATTTATATTAGACATTTCTATATATCCTTGCATTATATGAGAATTATTATTTATCTGTACATTAGCGCCTTTAATAGTTGTAAATAGACTATCCCCAACTGATATAAAATCATTGTCTCCTGTAGATGTATATATATCTATATTACCAATTTTTTCCCTATCAGAAAATACTTCTCCTGATTTATTTATGCTTAAATTATCTGCTAAATTAGTATTGTGGTATCCTCTTCCATTTTCAAATTTTATATCTAATATATTACCAATATCATCTACTAATCTTCCTGAGCTATCTAAGTTAAAGTCACCACTTCTTGTATATGCAAAACTTCCATCAGATCTTATTACTCTAAAAAATCCTTCTCCATCTATAGCCATATTTGTTTTTATTTCAGTATTTTTAAGACTTCCTTGTTCAAAATTTCTTATTACTTGAGAAATTTTAACTCCCGTTCCAGTAACAGCATCCTTTGAGTTATTCGGGTATGATTGTCTATTTAATGTCTCTGTGTATAAATCTAAAAATCCAGATTCTAACCTTTTATATCCTGTTGTATTAGCATTTGTCATATTATTAGATATAATATCTATCTTATTTTGGTGTGCTAACATTCCTGTTTCGCTATTATTCATTATATTATACATATTTTATCCCACCTTATTTAACTGTTCCTATTTCATTTGCTATTTTATAAAGTATTGAATCTATACTTTGTACTACCTTTTGATTAGCCTCAAATTCTCTAAGTGTTTCACTTAAATTAGCTGTTTCACTTATGTAATCTACATTAGATCCTTCAACGTAACCTTGCTTAACATAAAAATTATTAGCTTTAATTGGGTTTTCGCCAGAATACAAATTATCTCCAACTTTCCTTAAACTATTATAATCGTTAAAGTCTACAACACTAAAGCTATATTTATCTACACCATTTACAACTATATTATTTTCTGGAGTAACAACAAATTTATCGTTACCTACATTTATTGGCTCTAAATTACCTGTAATCTTATTCGTTCCCATTACATTATGACCTGCATTTGTTACAAGAAATCCTTGGCTGTTAATTTTAAAAGATCCATCTCTTGTAACAAATTTTTTCCCACTGAAGTCTTGTATTTGGAAGAATCCTTTACCATCTAAAGCAATATCCGTTTTATTCTCTGTAGATCTATGTACCCCTTGTTTATAATTTGTTACAGTGTCATCTATTTTTATTCCTAAACTTAATCCTCCTAATATTTGATGCTTAGGCACTCCATTTGAGTAATTATCATTATTTGATAAGATTACTTCATCAAAACTTTTTGATACTAGTTCTTCTCCCTTATATCCATTAGTCCTTATATTAGCTAAGTTACTGGTTATAATACTTTGTCTTGCTTGTAAATTTATCATAGATGAAATAGATGTATAAATTCCTCTTAACATAACTTTTCACTCCTTTAATCTATATATTTTAGCTTTTTCATATTTTCTCTTAAATTTGCTATTGCCCTACTATGTATTTGAGAAACCCTTGATTCTGACACTTCAAGTATTATTCCTATTTCCTTTAAATTAAGCTCTTCATAATAATATAAAGATATTACTAATCTATCTCTTTCTTTCAACATATCTATAGCTTTTGCTAGAACTTCTAGTTGTTCATCTTTTTCTACTAATATACTTGGTGATAGGCTCTCTTTTTCTTTTATTGTATCAATTAATTTAACTTCACTTTCTTCTTCAAAAATAGTGCTATCTAGTGATGAAGTACTTAAATTTCCTATCTTCATCTTTATATCATGCACTTCTTGTTTTGATATTTTCATATGATCTGATATTTCGTTTAGATTTGGTTCTCTAAAAAAATCATTTTGTAGTTTCTCAACTTATTTATTATATTCATTTATTTTTTTTATATATAGTCTAGATACTGGTGACTGTTTTCTTATTTCATCTATTATAAAAGATGAAATTCTAATAGATGCATATGTTGAAAATTTCACACCTCTATCAGCATCAAACTTGCTACTTGCATCTATCAATCCCATGACACCTAAACTTACTAAATCTTCATATTCTATGCCTATCTTGTTTGTATAGTATTTAGATGCTATATGCTTCACAAGAGGCATATTGTTAATTATAAATTCTTCTTGATTATACAAATTCAATTTGTTAACCCCCTTGCTATATGTTGACTACTCCTTGAGCCTTTATTTGAATATCATTAGGTATTTCATTTAATGATAATATTGTTATATTAGGAAATATCATTTCAACTAACTTTCTAAATGGTGCTCTTATTTTTGGTGATACTACTAATATCGGCCTATTGTTGTAAAAATTAATACTATCTGTTAAACTTTGGATACTTGTAAATATTTTATTTGTACTTTCAGGATCTACCGCTGGGTATGTTCCATTAACTGATCTTTGTAAATTATTACTAATTAAATTTTCTACTTCCATAGATAAAGTGGCAACGGTTATAGCGTTATTTTCATCTACTAAATCTGTACAAATACTTCTGCTCATTGCTATTCTTACATACTCAGTAAGTAGTTCAATATCTTTAGTATTCCTTGAATGATCTGCTAAAGTTTCAAGAATTGTAACTCTATCCTTTATAGCTATTTTTTCTCTTAATAAATTTTGGAATACTTTTTGCACTTCACCCAATGTCATTAAATCAGGTATTAATTCATCTACAACTGCACTGTATCTTTCTCTAGTAGCATCTATTATAGTTTTAACTTCTTGTCTACCTATCAGTTCATGAGATTTCTCTTTTATTATCTCAAGTAAATGAGTTACTAAAATAGTTGTAGGATCAACAACTGTAAGTCCATATAATTCAGCTTCTTCTGCTTTATCTTTGTTTATCCATAAGGCATCTAGTCCAAATGTTGGCTCTTTGGTTTTTATACCATCTATGTCAATATTCATCCCCATTGGATTCATACAAAGCAGCATATTAGGCATAAGGTCATATGTTACAACTATATTTCCTTTTATTTTTATACTGTATTGATTTGGATTTAGTTGAAGGTTATCTCTTATTCTTATGGGCTGAACTACTATTCCCATATCTATTGCACATTGTCTTCTAACAGACACTATTCTTTGTAATAAGTCTCCTCCGCTACTTTCATCTGCTAATGGAATTAGTCCATATCCTATTTCAATCTCTACTGGTTCTACATTTATAAGGGTCGAAACATCTTCTGCCATTTCTATTGTTCCCTCTGTAGTTTGTTCAGAGCTATTTATTTGTTCATATTCTTCTTCTATACTTTTTTCATCTTTATTTAATAAGTAAGCTATAAATATAGCTCCTAACCCTAGTGAAAAGAATGATAATTTAGGAAGCCCTGGCATAAATCCTAAAATTAGTAAAACTATACCTGTCATGGCTATTGCCTTTGGTATCGATATTAATTGTTTTCCTAATAAGTTACCAAAGTTTTCATCACTATCTGCTCTTGTTACTAATATACCTGCTGATGTAGATATTAATAATGCAGGTATTTGACTTACAAGCCCATCTCCTATTGTAAGTCTTATATAAGTTTGAACTGATTCTTGAAAGCTCATCTCAAGCATAACTATACCGATTATAATCCCACCAAGTATATTTATAGTGGTTACTATTATACCTGCTATAGCATCACCTTTTACGAATTTAGATGCACCATCCATTGCTCCATAAAAATCTGCTTCTTGTTGAAGCTCTCTCCTTCTTTTTCTAGCTGTTTTATCATCTAGCATACCTGCATTTAGGTCTGCATCTATACTCATTTGTTTTCCAGGCATAGCATCTAATGTAAATCTTGCAGATACTTCAGATACTCTACTAGAACCATTTGTTATAACAACAAATTGGATTATTACTATTATTAAAAATATAATTATACCTACAACATAATTACCGCCTACAACGAATTCTCCAAAGGATTCTATTACATTACCTGCATATCCTTGACCAAGTATAAGTCTAGTTGACGATATATTTAGAGCCAGTCTAAACAATGTAGTTACAAGAAGTATTGTAGGAAATATTGATAATTCTAATATGTTTGTAGAAAAAAGAGTTAACAATAATATTAGTACAGAAAAACCTATATTAATTGATAACATAACATCTAGTAAAAACGGTGGAAGCGGAATTATTATCATTAATACAATTCCAATAACTCCAAATCCAACTAATATATCAAATCTCTTCTTAAAATTTAACTTATCCATTTAAAACCTCTTTTTTATAACTTCTTATATCTATTTTTTATTTTATAAACAGCCACTAAGACTTCTGCTACTTCTTGATACATACCTTCAGGTATTTCTTGGTTTACCTCTATTTCTTTATATATAAGTCTAGCTAATGGTTTATTTTCTATAATAGGTATATCATGTTCCTTAGCTATTTCTCTTATTTTAAATGCTATTACATCCGCACCCTTTGCAACTATAATTGGAGTAGTATCTTTGCCTTTTTCATATCTTATAGCAATTGATATATGCGTTGGATTGGTTACAATAACTGTAGATGAAGGTACAGCCTGCATCATTCTCTGAGCTGACATTTCTCTTTGCTTTTGTTTTATTTTTGATTTTAATTGAGGATTCCCCTCTATTTGTTTATATTCTTCCTTGACTTCTTGCTTTGTCATTTTTAAATCTTTTTTATGTGTATATTTTTGATATACAAAGTCAAACACTGAAATAACAATTACTGCTAAGCATATATCTTTTAATAGTTGCTTTATAAGCTCCATCGTACTAGGCATTAAATATGGTAAGTACACATCTCCAATTTTCATAATGCCCTCAAAGTTTTTTGTCATAAATGAATATCCTATGATAAAAAGTACTACTATAATAGCTATACTTTTTATCATATTTCCTAGGGCTTTTGCTGAAAACATATTTTTAAATCCATTGATTGGATTTAACTTTGATAACTTAGGTTTCAAAGTTTCTCCTGTAAATAATAAACCTGATTGCATAATATGTCCTACAACCCCGAATACTATAATTACCAACCCTATTGGCAAGAATACCTTCATAAATGTCATACCTAAATTAGTAAATAATACTTTAAGCATATTAAAATCCATATTTGCCCCAAAATCCATGCTTAAAAATGCAGCTAAAGATTTTTTTATTTCCAATATTATATAATCTGACATGATGTAAACTATAAGCAAAATCCCAACTAATGTAAATGCTGTTGGCACTTCTCTACTCTTCGCTATATTTCCCTTTTTTCTCGCATCTTTCTTTTTTTTAGCTGTAGGTTCTTCTGTTTTATCTCCAGTAGATAACATAACAGCCATCGGTCCTATAAAACTATTTTTTAATGCGAGGGTTCCATCTAATACATCTGGTATTTTATTAAATAAATTATGTACTTGACTTAATATAAACGGTAGCGCGATAATGAAAAACATAATCCCTACTAATATTTTCAAAGGCATACCAATAACCATTACATTTAGTTGAGGGACACTCCTTGATATAAGTCCCATTATTAAATCCGCTATAATAAGAGATAATATTATAGGTACAGCTATTTTAAAACCGATGATAAAGTACTCTATAAAAACATTTATTACATATGTAAAATTATTACTAAGTATTGATTGCCCTAATGGAACTAACTTGAAGCTTTTTTGTATTCCTTCTATTAACATGTGATGACCATTCATGCTAAAAAATATTATTATACCCATCCAATATAGAATATTTTCTACTAGTGTAGATTGATCCTTACTGTTTGGATCATATATATTTACCATTGATAGTCCAAGTTGTTGGTCTATTAAGCTACCTCCTACTTTTAAACTACTGAAGCATATACTAGTTATAAATCCTAGTACTAGTCCCGTTACAGTCTCCATTGCTGAATAATTAATCAAATCTACCGTACTTGCTATGTTTACATCTATATTTATAGTAAAAGATATTACAACTGATACAAATAAAGAAAAACCAACTTTGAATATATTTGGTGTACCTGATGGAAATATAACATTTATAGAACTAAAAAATGTTATTAACCTAATAAATATAAGTATCAATTTTGTACCTATTTATTTATCATTGATATCATATTCATAATCTTTGTTGTGAATTTCATAATTTCATGTAACATCCAATTTCCACCTACTGCTAATGTTAATGCTATAACTATTAATTTAGGTACAAACGTTAATGTCTGTTCTTGTATCTGTGTTGTTGCCTGAAATATACTTATAAGTAATCCTACTACTAAAGATAGTATAAGTATTGGTCCTCCAACTAACATACTTGTAAACAAAGCTTCTTTTACTATACTCATTACTACATTTTCATTCATAGTTGTATCTCCTTTTATGAGAAGCTTAAAAGTAAAGATTTAATTAATAAATTCCATCCATCTACCATTATGAATAACAAAAGTTTAAATGGTAAAGATATCATAACAGGTGGAAGCATAAACATCCCCATAGACATTAGTGTACTTGATACTACTAAATCTATTAATAAAATGGTAAGTAAATTAAAAATCCTATTTGAAATGATGTTTTTAATTCACTTATTGCAAATGCTGGTACTAAAACATATAATGGCATATTTTTTTTTGTTAGTTCAGCTTTTTTAACATCTGCACTTTCTACAAATAGTTTTATATCTTCTTCCCTCGTTTGATTTAGTAAAAATTCTCTTATTGGCACTTCTGCTTCTTTTATTGCTTCTTCAAATTTAATTTTTTCAGCTATGTACGGTTTTACTGCATTCTCATTTATATTTTTTACTGTTGGAGCCATTATAAATATTGTAAGTGCCATTGCAATTCCAATTAACACTTGATTTGGAATAGATTGTTGAGCTCCAAGTGCTGATTTTAAAAAAGAGAATGTAATTATTATTCTTACAAAACTTGTCATCATAAATATAACAGTTGGTAAAAACATTAAAAGTGTCATCATTATAAAGAGCTGAATTAAAGGAGTAAGTTCCTGTGGATTTGATAAAAGGTTACCTAGTGTCTCCATTTTTTTTCTCCTTTAAATTTAATTTATTTAAGTTTAGTTTTTTTAAGTTTAATTTTTTTATATTATTTTTATCTATATTAAACTTAAATGCATTAACTTTTTTAATTTCTTCTTTTTTATGCTCTAAATTATTTATTTCTTCTATATTTAAATCTTTAATTTTTTCTATTGATGAAGGTGATGACATTATCACACAACCTTCATCTCCTATTTTAATACAAATACGTCTGTATCTTTATTTAAGCTTGTTCTTTCTATGACATTAACATATTTATATATACCTATACGCTCTAGGTTTGACTTGCTAAGTCTTATAGATACCACTATTAATATAATAATAATCGGTACAAATATACTTAAGTTTATTAAGTATTGTAATATATCATCCATGATGTTTTTACTTTATCTCCTTTGTTTCCTTAATCTCTTTTGTATTCTTTGTATCCTTTGTATCTTTTTTTACCTTTTGCTCTACAATAAGTATATCAACTCTTCTGTTTATAGCTCTGTTTTCAGGTGTATCATTTGCCACTAAAGGCTTGTATTCTCCATATCCTTTAACAGAAAATCTTCTTGGATCAATACTTTTTGACTCAACAAAGTGCCTTACAACGCTAACAGCTCTCGCTGTTGATAGCTCCCAGTTAGATCCATACTGAGCTGTTTTCATAGGTACATTATCTGTATTTCCTTCAATTAATACATCATTTTCTGTACTATTTATTATTGTTGTTATAGCTTCTAGCACACCTTGAGTATCTTCTTTTAACTTTGCTTTTCCTGGATCAAACAATATAGTCTCGTCTAATTGAAGCACTATACCTCTTTCTTCTTCTCTTATTTTGATAACATCTGTAAGAGCATTATCATTTATTACTTTGTTTAGCTTTTCAGATAAATTTTCGTACTCTGTATTTCCACCTTGAACTTTTAAATCTGTAATATTTTCAATTTCTGCAACTTCCACTGCCCCTGTTGGTGATAATGAATTTTGCAGAGATTTAGTAAGTTGTTTTAATTTTTCGCTATCAACAGATGAAATTGAATATAGAAGAATAAAAAATGTAAGTAATAATGTTATAGTATCAGCATAGGTTGCAAGCCAACTATCTGGATTTATATCATCGTCAAAACTTTTTTTCTTTCTTCTAGACTGCATTTACGCTCACTCCTTCACTATCAACTTCCCTAGTATAATATTTGCGCTTTTCTTCTACAGTTAAGAATGTTATCATTTTCTCTTCTATTACTCTTGTGCTATCTCCATCCTGAATACTCATTATTCCTGTTAACATCATTTCTCTATACTCTATTTCTTTTTCTCCCTTACTTTGAATATTAAATCCGACTGGATTTAATACTATATTTGCAAGTAAAGATCCATAAAGTGTAGTTATAAGAGCTACAGACATTCCACTTGCTATAGCATCTGCAGATCCCAAACCTCCTGCTAACATTTGAATAAGACCCATTAAGGTACCTATCATACCAAAGGCCGGGGCATAAGTACCCCAAACCTTAAATATTTTTGAGCCTTTATTATAGCCACCTTCTATTTCTAGCATTTCTAATTCTAATATTTCTTTTATTGTATCTGGTTCTAGACCATCTATTACTAATTCTAGGCCTTTTCTTAAAAAATTATCTTCAATTTCATTTACTTCTGATTCTATTGATAAAACTCCATCTTTTCTTACTTTTCTTGATAATTCTTTAAACTGGTCTACTAAATCTATCTTGTATATGTTGTGAGATGTAAAGCTTGTTCTTAGTATTTTTATTATCTTTTTAAGGTCATCACTAGAGAATGTTATAAGTACAGATGCAAAAGATCCTCCTATAGTTATAGCTATGGATGCAGGATCGAAAAATATACCAAGTCCTGATTTTCCTTGCATTGCTCCAAATATAACTAACCCTACTGCTAAAATTAAACCTATTGGTGTTAGGATATCTTGTTTTTTCATTTTATTCCTCTCTTACTATCTCTTAAGATTTATTATCTCTTGTAATAATTCGTCACTAGTTGTTATTACCTTACTTGCAGCTTGGAAGGCTCTAGTCGTAACTATCATCTCTGTAAATTCTTCAGATAAATCAACATTTGACATTTCTACAGATCCCTGAGTTATATGACCAAAAACTTTATTAATAACTGGTGTTCCTGAGTTAGCTGAAACTCCATATATATTTCCACCTAATAATTCTAACCCCTCTGCATTTTGGAATGTTGCTACCCCTACAACTTGTTGCTTTGTTGGGTCTACTGGAGTTCCATCTGGCTTAAGTTCTGGCATTTTTGTTCCATCTTCTAAAAGGTACGATATTTTTCCTTCTTTAGAGAAGTTAAATGAAAGTACTTTCTTTTTAACTCCTCCTGCAGTCATTTCTTTAGGTATTTCAATTGCTTTTCCATCTTTGTCTAAAACTTTATACCCTTCAGATGTTACTAAATTACCATTCATATCTAAACTAAATGATCCATCTCTTGTGTAACCTTTTTGTCCTGGAGCTGTTTCAACGATAAAGAATCCATCTCCATCTATAGCTAAATCTGTTGGTCTTCCTGTTGGTTGTAATGATCCTTGCTTCATATTTTTGAAAATTCCACTTACCTTAGCACCTATACCAACTTGACTTGGGTTAACCCCTCCTACTCCACCACCTGGAGCACTCGCATATAAAACTGATTGATTTAGTGCATCTGTAAATCTTGTTCCCGATTTTTTGAAAGCAGTAGTTCCTACATTAGCAACATTGTTTCCAACAACGTCCATTTTTGTTTGATTCGCTTTCATTCCACTTATTCCTGAATACATTGATCTTAACATTATTTTATTCTCCCTTTTTTTCTACATTTTCATTTATTTTTTTAAGAGATCCATATTCAAATGATTTTGTCTCTCCAGTTTCATCTAATTTAATGTCTAAGTAAACAACACCATCTTTGATATGTACCCCTTTAACATCACCTGTATAAGTTTTTGGTGTACTTTCAGATTCTGTTCCATCTTCCACAGGTGCATATACTTCTACATTTTTATCTATTAAAGATGATGCTGTACTTAAAGCAGAATTTGCAAGAAGTCCATTTTGCATCCCTATAAGATACTCCATCCCTTGATTAAAAGACATCATCTCTTCTAACATAGTAAATTGAGCCAACTGTGTTACATATTGAGTCGGATCTTGCTGATTCATTGGATCCGGATTTGACATTTGAGCAGATAACAGTTTGAAAAACATATTTTTATTCATTTCTTGCCCTGGCATAACTATTGGTGTTCCCTTTTCAGTTTTGTCATAAGACTTACTCTTAATCGGGGTTATTTCTTTCCCTTGAGCTATTACATTATTCATACCCACACCTCTAAATTAATATATTTATATTATCTTCATCTATATTATCTTCTTTTATAGTATCTATTTCTTCAATAGAAGATGCTTCATATTTATTTCTTCTCTTTTTATTTTCTTGATTTCTTCTACTAAATTCCTGATTTAGATTACTAGAGAAAAATTTGTCATTATTACTTTTTATATCTACAACTACTTCTTTAATCTTTATATTTGCATCAGTTAAATGTTTAACTATATCCTGAGTATTTTTATGTACCAATTCGAATACATCCTCTTTACTTATGGTAATCAATACTTTTGTCTCTTCTGGGCTCTTTACAAGCTTTATTGTCATATCTCCTAATTCTCTTGGACTTATTTTTATATTTATTTCTTCCATATTATTCGACTTTAAATATTTAACAGTTTTTATAATATCTTCGCTTATAAATTCTTGCCTTATATTATTTACTGGCAATTCTCTTAAGCTTATATCTTTTTTAATATTTAAATTGGCTGGATGTAAATTACTACTTTGCATAATAAAGTTATTATCATCCTTGTCTAAAATATTTTCTAAAGTTTTTAAGTCCTTATTATTAGAGCTAGAATCTACGTTACTTTTCAATATATTTTTTTTATTATATAAACTGCTAACTTCAAATTTGTCATATGATTCAAGCTTATAAAGTTCTTCTTTCATATCTAAACTTAGATTCTTATGGTCTGATCTTTCCAAAGGCTTTTTATCTGATAATTTTATATCTGCATTTGATTCTTTTAACTCTTTTAACTCTTCTTTTATTAAAGTAAAAGCTTTTTGTTTTACTTCAAAATCTTTTATATCTATCGAAAAGTTTTTATCTGTTTTAATTTCATCTAATAACTTATTTAATTTACCTAAAACCTCGACCTCTTTATCTGAAAGTTTTGTAAATCCATCATTATTTTTAGTAAATTGTTCTAAATTTAAAGATATATTATCCTTTATTTTTACAAATTCTTCAAAATCTATAGTTTTTAAATTAATTAACATACTTTGAAGTAATTCATCATCAATCAAGTCATCATCATCTTTTTCAATTTCTAAGTTTAAATCTTCTTTTAAATCTATTAAATCGCCAAGATTTATTGAATCATTTAAAATATCTTGAAATACTGAGCTGCCCTTATTAATATCTTGCAAATCAATTAAATTTGAGAAATTATTTAAAATTTCTGTTGATATATTTAAATCCATATTAACCATCCTTTTATGCCAACTCTACTCTATTTCTTATAAATGCATATAATGCAAATTCATCATTAATTATTTGTTCTTTTCTTTCTTCTTCTTTTTTTAATTTTTCTATTTTACTTTCTTTAAGTTTTTCTAAAGATTTTCGTTCTATCTGCTTTTCTATAAAATCATCTTTTGCCTCTTTTACTTTAATGGTCTCTTTTTCCAATTGCTCTGCTGTTGATTTTATAGACTGGGTTAAAGAAGATAAATAATTAATAGTTATTTTTTGTGTAATAACATCCTTAATATTACTTATATCTGAATGCTTGTTATAGCTTAGTTGTAAGTTAGATAAACTTTGTTCAACCGTTCGCTTTTTACTTTGAGCTTGGGTATATTTAAGCTTACTTTCTTCTTCATTTTTCAACTTTATATCTAATACTTTTTGAAGTCTGAATTTAAATTTTTCCACTTAGTCATCTCTCCTTTAGTCGAACATGGTGCTTAGCATTTGTTTGCTATCATCAAAGGATGTATTTTCTTCTACTCTTTGCTTTAAAAAACTATTTATTTTATCTATGTATGCAATAGACATATCTATATTTTTATTTGAACCTTTTTCATAAGCACCTATATTGATCAAATCTTCAGCTTCTTTATAAGTAGCAATAATATCTCTTGCAAATGATGCCGATTGTTTATGCTCATCTTCACAAATCTCGTTCATAAGTCTACTAACACTATTTAAAATATCTATAGCTGGGTAATGATTTTTATGTGCTAATTCTCTAGATAAAACTATATGTCCATCTAAAATACCTCTAACTGTATCCGCTATAGGTTCATTAAAATCATCACCGTCAACTAATACTGTATAAAAAGCTGTTATAGAACCTTTATCAGATAAACCTGTTCTTTCCATTAATTTAGGAAGCATCGCAAATACCGATGGTGTATATCCTTTCTGTGCAGGTGGTTCTCCTATAGCAAGTCCAACTTCTCTTTGTGCCATTGCAAATCTTGTAACAGAATCCATCATCAAAATGACTTTTTTACCTTGATCTCTAAAATATTCAGCTATTGAAGTAGCTGTTAAGGCACCTTTTAATCTTACTAGTGGTGATTTATCAGAAGTAGCACAAACTACCACTGATTTTTTCATACCTTCTTCACCTAAGTCTCTTTCTATAAAGTCTAATACTTCTCTTCCTCTTTCTCCTATAAGAGCAATTACATTCACATCTGCTTTTGCAGTTCTTGCAATCATTCCTAAAGTAGTACTTTTACCAACTCCACTACCTGCAAATATACCTATTCTTTGACCTTCACCACAAGTTAAAAATCCATCAATAGCTCTTATTCCCGTAGGCATTACCTGTGTAATTCTTTTTCTTTTCATTGGATCTGGAGGTTGATTAAAAAGACTATATCTTTCGCCTGACGTTATAGAACTTTCATCTATGGGATTTCCAACCCCATCAAGAACTCTTCCTAATAATTCATCACTACATTTAACACTTAATGGTATACCTCTTGCTACAACTCTGCACCCTGGTCCAATTCCTGTTAATTCTCCAAGTGGCATAAGTATAACATCCCCATCCTTAAATCCTACTACTTCGCAGTCTATTGGATGTTCTAATTGATTGTATACAGTACATAATTCACCAACGAAACTTTTGATTCCCTCTACCTCTACAGTAAGACCAATTATTTTTTTTACTTTTCCCTCAGATCTAATAGCGGGTATATCTTTAACCTTTTTTATTAATCTTTCAAAATCTATATTAATCATAATAACTCCTCTTTTATTTCTTTTAAAACAGAGTCAACTCCAATGATTAATTTACCTTTAGAAGTTTCTATTATTGCATTTCCCTGCTCAACAGATTCATCTCCTAAGACAAATATCTCACCATTAATTTTGTAACTTTCTTTAAGTTCTAAAATTTGTTTTTGTAAGCTTTCTTTATATATAGAATTTGTTTTTATAATAAAATTCTCTTTAAGTTCATACTCTTCAATTACATTAAGTATCATATTATCCATAAAAGATGTTTCTGTAAATTTTTCTCTTAAAACTTGTTCTGCTATACTTACACTTAATTCTAATATTTGTTTTTTATTTTCTTTTAGATATTCAATCACATAATTTTTAGCTTCTTCTAAAACATTATTAGCGTTTTTTAATATATTTTCAGCATCTGTTTTTGCTTTTTCAACGTTGTCTTCATAGGCTTCTTTATATCCATCTTCATAACCATTTTTACTCCCTTGGTTATAGCCTTGTTCATAAGCATTCTTTTCTATTTCTGAAGCTTTATTTTTACTTTCTTCTATAATATTCAAGCTCTCTTCATTAGCCTTTGAAAGCATTTCTTTATATTTATTTTCTGCCTCTAAAATTTTACTTTTTAGCTCTTCATCTTTTTTTGTAAGTTCTTCTTCTATATTTTTTTGTTCTTCAATTTTAACTTTACTGATAATATTATTGTGTAAAATTATTTTACCTTTAACACTTACATCCGATGAACGTATTATTTTACTCTCCTTAAATGATAAATTCATCGTCTGAACCTCTAGATAATGTTATAGCTCCATCATCTTCAAGTCTTCTTACTATATTAACAATAGTTTGTTGAGACTCTTCAACTTGAGATATTTTAACTTTACCTAATAAATCAATTTCTTCTTTAAGTGCTTGAGATGCCCTTTGTGATTGATTTTTGAATATAACATTTGCAACATCTTTTGAAGAACCTTTAAGTGCAAATGCGATATCCTTAACATTAACTTCTTTAAGTATTCTTTGAATAGCTGTATTGTCAAGTCTGACAATATCATCAAATATAAACATATTAGATTTAATTTCTTCAGCTAAATCACTATCTTTTTGTTCTATATAATTTATAATACTCTTTTCTGTTTTTCTATCTACACTACTTAATATATCTACTAAGCTATCAACTCCACCTGAGCTTTCTTTCTCTCTTTGACCTAATCTTGATAACTTATATTCAACAGCTTTATCTATAGCCTTTATAATATTTGGAGATATCGATGATATACTACCTATTTTTAAAGACACTTCATTTTTTATTTTTTCTGGCAGTTCACTTAAAATTACTGCTGCTTTATCTGGTTGAATATGAGAAAGAATTATAGCTATAGTTTGAGAACTCTCACCTTGTATACACGAAAGAATTTGTTCTGGTTCAGCTCTTCTAGCTGACATAAATAACTTTGTATAAGCATCATACTTAATACCCTCTAAAAGCTTATTAGCCCTTTGATTGCCTAAGGCACCATTAAGTAATGATTTGGCATAATCTATACCACCTTCTAAAACAAACTCTTTCCCTTTATTAAGTTCTATAAATTCTTGAAGGATTTCCCTTCTTTCTCTAGATCTTACTGTGTGTATATTCGCTATTTCTACACCTACTCTTTGTATCTTTTTGTCAGTTAAATTTTTTATTATATCGGAAGATATATCCGTTCCTAAAGTCATTAAAAGAACTGCTGCCTTTCTTGCGCCAGTAACTTTTCTTACTTTTGGTATATCACCTAAGTCAAATGCATTTCCTGATTTACTAATTTCCTTTTGCAAAATAAACAACCACCTTCTACTCGTTTAACCAGCTTTTAATTAGCTCTGTTACTTGTTCTGGATTTTCAGAAGCATAATTTCTAACTTCATCTTCTAATGTAATGTTCTCATCATCTTCTTCAACATTCTTTAATCTGTTTTGTTCCATTTCTTCTAATTTTTGATTTATTAAATCTATTTCATTGTCTTCATCTAATATTTCTTCTTTGCTTAAGCCCTTTTTCTTACGTATATAAAGAGTTGTAAGAACTGCCACTAAAAGTAGTAATAAACCTCCTACTATATAACCTGTCATCTTTAACATCTTATTTATTCCTTCGTCTTCTTTCATCATGTCTGACTTATTATCCTTAGCTGAATTCATGTTAAAGTCCATAGCTACTACTGCAATATCGTCTCCTCTATCTTTATTCATTCCGATAGTATTAGCTACCATATTTTCTATTTTTCTTGTTTCTGCTGCTCCTACGTTTCCGTCAATGGCAACTGATGCAGTTATTTTATTTACTTCACCTTGAGCTTTTATAGTCTTAGTCTCTGTTTTTCCAACTTCGTATTCTATATTTTCTTCTTTGTTGTCCAAAGTAGATTTGTTGTCCTTACCTACATTGTTCATATTATTATCAACAGCGCCACCAGTGTTTGCTGCTTCTGTAGTTTGGTTATTGCTTCTTGCTTCTTTTACTATAACTTTATTAGGATCTACTACTATTTCTGTCTTCTCTCTAGTATCAAAATTTAAATCAGCATTAACAGTAGCTTTTACCTTTCCTTTTCCAAAGATAGGCTCTAAAAGTCCAATAATAGATCTTTCTAGGTCTGAGCTTAACTCTTTTTCTGCTTTTCTAGATATGTCTAATCCATTAGAATTTGCTGCTTTTATTTTTCCATCTTCATCAAATAATCCTTCTGATAAAAGCTTCATATTTTGGTCTACAACTTCTACATTTTGCTTTGGTACATTAAGAGTACTTGCTGAAACTAGAGACATTATTGATCTTATTTGATCAGATTCTAAACTTTCTCCAGGTTTTAGATCAATAGATACAGCTGCCTTTCCTGGTATGCTTTCCTTAGCAAATACAGACTCTTTTCCTTCAGTTATATGCACTCTTGCATTATCCACTTGAGGGAATGTTTTTATTGTTTTTTCAATTTCTCCTTGAGCCATTCTTTGTTTTTTTATTTTGAATTCTTCATCCGTCATACCAAAAGATGAACCTTCATCCATAATTTCAAAACCTTTTGATCCATTTGATATATTTTTTGATAGCTCAAGTCTTAATTTATCAACTTCATTTTTTGGTACATATATACTATTACCTTTTATTTGAGTATCAACTTTTTTACTTTCAAGTTCTTTTGTTATAGATGCTGCATCATTAGAATCTAAACCTGAGAAAAGTACTTTATATTTACTTTCTTTTAAATACCCTGCTCCAAATATTATTGCTAATATACCAGCTACCACTGCAACTATAATTGCTATTTTCTTTTCTTTTTTAAGTTCTATAAACTGTTGTTTTTTAGTGCCTATAAAATCCTTTATTTTTTGTGTAATTTCTTTTAAATTCATCTACATACTCCTTGTCAATAGACTACAATTGTACCCTATTTACTTCTTGATAAGCCTCATATAGTTTATTTCTAACTTCTAACATTAGTTGCATTGAAATTTGCGACTCTTGAACTGATAACATTACTTTATGCATGCTTGATCCTTCACCCTTCACCATACCTTCTATAGAACTATTCGCATTCACTTGGTAATCATTAACTTTGTGTATAGCATTTTCTATAATTTGCGAAAAATCATTTTTTTCTTGAGTGTTTACTACCTCATTTTTTATTCCTTTTGCAAATATATTTTGATTTGTCCCTATACTTGTAATTGATTGCATAACTTCCTCCAAATTTATATTTATCTACCTATTTCTAAAGCTTTTGAAATCATATTCTTTTGAGCATTTAAAGTTTCCACATTAGATTCATAACTTCTCATTGCTGATAATACATCTGCTCGTTCTGTAAGCATATCCACATTTGGGTATTCAACATATCCTTGAGCATCTGCATCAGGATGATTCGGTTTGTATAGTTTTCTCAATGGAGATTTGTCTTCTTCTATCGCTACTGTTTTTACACCTAACATCCCTAATTTTTCATCAAAATTTTCTTGAAATACTGCTACTTTACGTCTATAAGCTCCACCATTTTTTGTTCTTGTCGTCTTTAAATTTGCTACATTTGATGATATAGTATCAATTCTCATTCTTTCTGCTGAAAGTCCACTAGCACTTATTCTCATACCACTAAAAATATTCATTTAATTACCTCCCTGATATTACACTTTTAATCATTGCTATTTTGATATTAGTTATATTAACTAGAGCATTATATTGAAGAGTTGTTGCTGCCTGATTTACTTTTTCACTTTCTAAATCAATATTGTTACCATCTAATCTAACTATTGAATCCTCATCTGTTTTGACTTCTATTTTAGCCTTATCATTCATTTTACCTTTTAGGCTTTCTTCAAAACTTACATACTTTCTTTTATAATTTGGCGTATTTATATTCGCCACATTATTTGAAATAACCTTACCTCTTAAGTCTGTTGCATCTAGACCGACTTTTAATAAATTATATATACTCATAGCCCCTCCTATTTTTTAATCTAAAAAACTACTCCGAAAGAGTAGTTTACATTATTTCATGGCATTATAATTCATGTGTAATACAATCCACAAAACTAGAACAAAATTAAAAATACATTTTACACTACACTTTTATATACTTATGTTTGGATTATTTTTCCTAAATCATATCTATATATATTATAACTCTTTTTTCGAGATAATTGTATGGATTCTAACAAAAATTTACAATTTTTATCAATTTTTATCAATTTTTTCATTTTTTGTCAATTTTTTTCATACTTCCCCTAATATATTTATATTTTTTACTATATTGTATCTTTTGCGACAAAATATATCAGCTTCTAATTATTTCTCAGTGTTTGTATAAATTTATTATGTTTATTATTTTTAAATTTGTTGTAGTAATTATAATTAGTGATTTTGATATAAAAAAAATACTCTGCAGCAGAGTATTTTTTTATATCAAAATGATAACAAAAAGTCTATTAACTCTTCGGCAGCTGGCTGGCATAGTTAAAAACGTTAGCCCCTATAGTTTTGCGTCCCTAGATTTCCCTAGGTTTGCCTATTAAATTTTATTGTTAGTTCTTTTTATACATATTTTAACATCTATACTTATATTATAACATATTTTCCTATATATATGTACATATTTTCCCATATATATGTACATATATATGATAAAATATAAAAATATTTTTCCATTCATTTATAATCAAAATAAAAATAGACATAATCTAGAATTATGTCTATTTTTGTTAAATTGTAGCTACAATTATCTTAATAATTGCATTACACCTTCTGGCTGAGCTTTAGCTTGAGCCATCATAGCTTGAGAAGCTTGAGTTAATAAGTTTAACTTAGATAAATTCATCATTTCTTTAGCAACATCTACGTCTCTTATTCTTGATTCTGCTGCTGTTAAGTTTTCACTTGAAGTACTTAAGTTAGATTGAGCAGTTTCTAATCTATTTTGAGTTGCTCCTAAGTTAGCTCTTGAAGTGTTTATTGTTTCTAATGCTTTATCTAAAGAATCTATCATAGCTCTAGCTGCAACAGTTCCATCATTTCCTTCTTTGTTCATCTTTTCTATAGCTTTTTTATCAGCACCTAATCCTAAAGATTCTGTATTTACGTTTTGTACTTTAACATTAAGTTTTTGAGAATCTGTAGTGTTAGCTCCAACTTGTAAGTTTATAGATTGACCTTTTATATCTTCTTCAGCTGCTGCCCCTATTTTAGTATCAGCTGCTACCGCTGCTGCAAGATCTGCTTTTATAGTAAGTTTTATAGTTTCTCCTGAAGCTTTCTTTAAAGTATAATCTCCTGCTTTTACTTTACCAGTAGTATCAGCACCTACTTTATCTAATTCAAATACATCTGCTCCAACTTTAAGAGTTATTTTACTTCCTGAACCAGTACCAGCTCCTGTAGTTAATTTAACATCTCCTGCTTTACCATATTCTTTTAACCCATCTACAGAGTAGTTATCTCCTGCACCCGCTTCCATTTTAACACCAATAGTTTTTCCTATTGAATCAGTTCCGTTTAATAAGTTTTTCTTATTGAATTCAGTTGAATCAGCTATTCTGTTTATTTCATCATGTAATTGAGATAATTCTTCTGTTATCTTAGCTCTATCTTCTGAAGTGTTAGTTTCATTTGCAGATTGAACAGATAATTCTCTCATTCTTTGAGCTATGTTTCCAACTTCTTCCATAGCACCTTCTGCTGTTTGAACTACTGATATACCATCTTGAGTATTTCTAGATGCTTGTTCTAATCCTCTTAATTGACTTCTCATTTTTTCTGATATTGCAAGACCTGCTGCATCATCTCCAGCTTTGTTTATTCTTTCTCCTGAAGATAATTTATTCATTGACTTACCAGATAATCCTACATTTTTTCCCATTTGGTTTAATGCTATCATAGCATTCATATTAGTGTTTATTCTCATTATGTTACCCTCCTTAGTTTATTTTAATGACATCCATGTCTTTTAATTTATGTAAAAATACTTAGTTAAGTATACTTACAATATAGTATATCGACATATTTTAATAAAACTTTACACTTTTTTATTAATTTTTTTATTTTTTTTATAATAAAGATAAAAAATAGACATAATTTAAAATTATGTCTATTTTTGTTAAATTATAGATACAATTATCTTAATAATTGCATTACACCTTCTGGTTGAGCTTTAGCTTGAGCCATCATAGCTTGAGAAGCTTGAGTTAATAAGTTTAACTTAGATAAGTTCATCATTTCTTTAGCAACATCTACGTCTCTTATTCTTGATTCTGCTGCTGTTAAGTTTTCACTTGAAGTACTTAAGTTAGATTGAGCAGTTTCTAATCTATTTTGAGTTGCCCCTAAGTTAGCTCTTGAAGTATTTATTGTTTCTAATGCTTTATCTAAAGAATCTATCATAGCTTTAGCTGCAACAGTTCCATCATTTCCTTCTTTGTTCATCTTTTCTATAGCTTTTTTATCAGTCCCTAATCCTAAAGTTTCTGTACTTACATTTTGTACTTTAACGTTAAGTTTTTGAGAATCTGTAGTGTTAGCTCCAACTTGTAAGTTTATAGATTGACCTTTTATATCTGCTTCAGAAGCTACTGCTATTTTAGTAGCTGCTTCAGAAGCTACTGCTATTTTAGTAGCTGCTGCTGCTGCTGCCATATCTTCTTTTATTGTAAGTTTTATAGTTTCTCCTGAAGCTTTCTTTAATGTATAATCTCCTGCTTTTACTTTACCAGTAGTATCTGTACCTACTTTATCTAATTCAAATGTATCAGCTCCAACTTTAAGAGAAATTTTACTTCCTGAACCAGTACCAGCAGATGTTGTTAATGCTACATCACCTTTAAGACCTAATTCTTTTATACCATCTACAGAGAATTTATCAGCAGTTGCAGCTTCAAGTTTAACATCTATAGTTTTTCCTATTGAATCAGTTCCGTTTAATAAGTTTTTCTTATTGAATTCAGTTGAATCAGCTATTCTATTTATTTCATCATGTAATTGTGATAATTCTTCTGTTATCTTAGCTCTATCTTCTCCAGTGTTAGTTTCATTTGCAGATTGAACAGATAATTCTCTCATTCTTTGAGCTATGTTTCCAACTTCTTCCATAGCACCTTCTGCTGTTTGAACTACTGATATACCATCTTGAGTATTTCTAGACGCTTGTTCTAATCCTCTTAATTGGCTTCTCATTTTTTCTGATATTGCAAGACCTGCTGCATCATCTCCAGCTTTGTTTATTCTTTCTCCTGAAGATAATTTGTTCATTGACTTACCAGATAATCCTACGTTTTTACCCATTTGGTTTAATGCTATCATAGCATTCATATTAGTGTTTATTCTCATTTTGTTACCCTCCTTAGTTTTTT
>NZ_JAFFPK010000081.1 GCF_017590215.1 Clostridium sp. CCUG 7971 | reverse complement strand
TTTTTTATAAGCAAATATAATAAATTTTATAGCTTTATTGTTGGTTTGTTGGAGGTGTAAATACTTTTGTTGCAAGATCATCATCCATCATATATAAAGCAGCTGGATTTTCTTTAGATCTTTTTACTCTTTTTAATAGAGAGCTAAAGTTATTTTCTTCTTCAACTTGTTCGTCTATAAACCATCTAAGAAGACTCATTGTAGAGTGTTCTCTTTCTTCAGAAGCTAAATCAGCAAGTTCATATATTCTACTTGTTACTAATTGTTCATGCTCATAACCTTTTTCAAATGCATCAATTATATCTTCAAATTTAGTGTTAGGTTTAGGTATAGCTTCTAATTCTACAACACCATTTTTTTGAAATACATAATCATAAAGTTTCATAGCGTGGAATAATTCTTCTTCAGCTTGAACTCTAAAGAAATTAGCGAAACCACTTAAATCAATAGACTCAGCGTAAGCAGCCATTGCTAAATAAGTGTAAGAAGAATAAAATTCAAAGTTAATTTGATCATTAAGTTTTTTTAATAATACTTCGTTTAGCATATGTATATCTCCTTTATAAAATATTTTTATTAGATATTAGTTTACCCAGAAATATATTTTATATATTTCAATAAAATTCTTTCCTTATGAAAACGTGTATAATTTAAATATATCACTCGTGGTAAATTATGTAAATAAGGGTTGATTATTTGTAACTATTTAGATAAATCTGAGAAAATAATTAATAAAAAAATTTTCAGGAATTTAATATTTAAGAAAATAAACTATAATAATACTATAAAAATACAGTTGGTAAAAATGAAGGAGCACTTGAAAGTTATAATATAATCAAAGACAATTAGATTAGGCCTAGGTAGTACATAAAAATTGAGTAATTAGGAGGTAATATATGAGTAATTTAAATTGGGCAATAATAGGTCCTGGAATAGCGGCAACAGATTTTGCGAATGCTATAAATAACGTTAATAAGAGTATATATGCAGTTTTTGCAAGAAATATTGAAAAAGGAAAAGAGTTTGCTAATGAATATAATATTGAAAAGGTATATGACAATGTAGATAAAATGTTAGATGATGAAAATATTGATGTTGTATATATATCAACACCTCACTGTAACCATTATGAATTTATAACTAAAAGTTTAGAAAAAAACAAACATGTAATTTGTGAAAAAGCTATTACGGTAAATAGTAGTCAATTAGAAAAAGCAGTAAATTTAGCAAAAGAAAAAAATTTAATACTTACTGAGGCAATGACAATTTATCATATGCCATTGTATAAAAAGCTACGTGATATAATCGATAGTGGTAGAATAGGGAAGTTAAAAATGATACAAGTATCTTTTGGAAGTTGTAAAGAATATGACGTTAATAATAGATTCTTTAGTAAAGAATTAGCAGGTGGAGCACTTTTAGATATAGGTACATATGCACTATCTTTTGCAAGGTTCTTTTTATCGAGTCAACCAAATGAAGTATTAACAACTGTTAAAGAATTTGAAACAGGAGTAGATGAACAATCAGGAATAATTTTAAAAAATTATAATGATGAAATGGCAGTTGTATCTCTTACAATGAGGTCTAAGATGCCTAAAAGAGGTATAATAGCGGGAGAATTAGCATTTATAACTGTTGATAATTTTCCAAGAGCTTGTAGTGCCTTAATAACTTATACAGATGGTTCTAGCGAAAAAATAGAAGTAGGAGATACATCAAAAGCATTAGAGTATGAAGTAGAAAATATGAATAGTTATATATTAAATAAATTAAAGAATAAAAATTTAGAATTGTCTATTGACGTTATGAATTTAATGGATAATGTTAGAAATCAGTGGGGAATAAAATACCCATTTGAATAATAAAAACCTCATGATTATAACATGAGGTTTTTATTAATTTAAGTAAAATTTACCAAGGTTTTGCCCAATCGCTATAATGGTACTCATCTTTCCATACTAAGTCAGTAGTTATATGAAAATCGCCATAGCTTTGAGTTGATTTATAATAAATATTTACCACTTCAAATTTAGAAGCTAAATCTTTATTAATTATTATCAAGTAATCATCAACTTTGAATACTTCATCTTTTTCAGTAGGCTCATCCAGAGCTACATTAAATATAGGCCCATATCAAGCTATGCTTTTTAAGTATACTCTAATATTATTACTATCTACATTATAGTCTTTTATCATATTATCAAGAGCAACTTTTGCCATCTCAGTTATATTTATAATCATAATAAGCCTCCACTTAAATAGTATAAATTATATTATTGCCAGATATTTTACTATTTATAGTTTTGTATATCCTACATTAGCCAAGTTTAAAAGCTCTAATGCATATTCATCAACTCTATAATCATTTCTATAATAAATATGTTTTATACCAGATTGGATAAGAGCTTTTGTACAATTTAAACAAGGAAAATGAGTTACATATATACTGCACTTTTTAACTTTTATACCTTCCTTAGCACAGTAATATAGTGCATTTTGTTCAGCATGTATAGTTCTTATACAATGGCCATCTCTCATTTTATGCTCAGTATCGATACAGTGATCATCACCTGAAATACTACCATTATATCCAGTACTAACTATTCTATTATCTGAGTTTACAATAACAGCTCCCACGAAAGCTCTATCACAAGTTCCTCTTTGTGCTATACTTTCGGCTATACCCATAAAATATTCTTCCCATGAACTTCTCATATAAATAAGCCTCCAAATTTCTATAGTATTATACATATTTATATTACTATAAATTAGGTATTATAAAAAGTGGATAAGTAATATTTCAAACTATGTTAGTATATAAAGTATAAGTAATAAAAAAATAGTATAACTATTAAGGATGATGTTAATAAATACATAAAGTTGAAGAAAGGATGATATATATGGTAGAAATTAAAATATCTGATGAACTAAAGAAGAAATGCCCTCAAGTAGCAATAGGATGTATTGAGGAATATGTTGATGTTTATGATGGTTGTGATAAATTATGGAAATTAATAGATGATAAATGTAGTACTATAAGAGAAAGTATTACACAAAGTGATATATTAGAAATAAAAAATATAGATGCATACAGAAAAGCATATAAAAGTTTAGGGAAAGATCCAAGTAGGTATAGACTTTCATCGGAATCATTGGTTAAAAGAGTAGTAAAAGGTATGGAATTATATAAGGTAAATAATGTAGTAGATATAAATAATTTAATATCACTTAAAAGCTTTTTTTCAGTAGGAACATATGATTTAGATAAGGTAAGTGGTGTAATATATTTTAATGTAGGTGGCAAGGAAGAACGTTATGATGGCATTGGTAGAGGATCAATTAATATAGAAAATCTACCTGTGTTTGAAGATGAAAAGGGGAAATTTGGAAGTACTACATCAGATTCAGTAAGAGCCATGATAACTAAAGATACTAAGCATATACTTATGAATATGAAGAGCTAAATGATTATATAGAATATGGTATAAAATTATTAAAAAAATACTCTAATGCAACTATTTTAGACAGCAAGATAATAAAATAAAAGGGTGAATTAGTTCACCCTTTTATTTAAATCACTACTTGTAAAGACGTTAACAAAACAATTATAGCTGTTACACAAATAGGTATAACAACAGACGTAACAAAAATATCTTTATAAGATTCTTTGTGTGTTAATCCACAAATAGCTAATGTTGTTATAACAGCTCCATTGTGAGGAAGTGTGTCTAATCCACCCGAAGAAAGTGAAGCTATTCTATGAAGTATCTCAGGTGATATATTTAAAGCCTGACTCATCTTAATATAAGTTGGAGCTAAAGCATCAAGGGAGATACCAAGACCACCAGAGGCAGAAGCTGTAAGTCCGCAAATAAGGTTTACTGATAAGGCTTCAGATATTATTGGATTTGATGAAATTCCAAATACAAATGATTGAATAACTCCAAATACAGCTAGAGATTTTATAACGCTACCATATCCAACTATTGCACTTGAATTAAGCAATGGCCTAAATGAATTTGATACTCCAGTGTCTAATACACTTTTCATATTTTTTATAGATTTTAAATTAGTCACTATTATAAATAAATCTGCTAGAACAATAGCTATAATTACACTCCATGTACCAGAAACACTACTTAATGTTGTATTATATTTACTTAAATAACTTCCATCTATATTAGGGTAATATAATTTAGAAAAAATTAAATTAGTAATGAATATTATTAATATAGGAAGAATAGATAAAAATATATTTGGCAAATTATCTAAATTTCTTTTAATTATTTCTTCTTTATGATTTCCATAACCTTCATTATTAGACCTTGCAGATTTAGCTCGTTTTGTTAACCAAATCATACCAAGGCTCAGCATAAGAATACTTGCAAATATACCAATAATAGGAGATGCAAAAGTGTCTGTTCCAAAATACTTCATAGGAATTACATTTTGGATTTCAGGTGAACCTGGAAGTGCCGTCATTGTAAAGGTAAAGGAACCTAATGCAATTGTTCCAGGAATAAGTCTTTTAGGAATGTCTGCTTCTTTAAATAACATACTTGCAATAGGATATAAAATAAATGCAACTACGAATAAAGATACACCTCCATATGTAAGTAAAGCTCCAGACAATACTACTGCTAAAATTGATTTATCTTTTCCTAGTTTTATAGTAATAAAGTGTGCAATTGATTTTGCATAACCTGCTTCTTCCATTAATTTTGCAAAAATTGCTCCAGTCATAAATAATGGAAAATAATTTTTTATAAAGTTAGAAAAACCAACCATATAAACTTCTGTATAGTTAGCCATTAGATAACTATCAAATCCAGTTGTAACTAATATAGTAATTATTGCAATTATTGGTGCTGTAATAATAGTTGAGTATCCTTTATAAGCGAGATATATTATAATTGCTAATGAAAAAATTAAACCTAAGATGCTAATCATTTTATTATATTGTCAAAATAAATGACAAACTCCTTTCTTTTTAATGAATTAAAAATATATAAATTTTATTTATATATTACCCTAAGGATATTTATCTACACAGCTTAAGTATTAAAAATAAAAAATACTACAATTTACATATAAAATTTAATATGATAAAGTATAATAGTTAGACGGCTAATGATTAGCCATCTAACTATTATACTTTGGAGGTGTTACATATTAAAGAAGATAGAAGACATATAAATAATGGAACTCTACATTCTGCATTAATGAAGCTAATGAGGGCACATCGTAAAAATGCAAAAAATGAATTTTTAAAAATAGGGTTAACGCAAGGAAAGCCTAAAATACTAGATTTTCTTATAGATAATTCAGGCTGTAGCCAAAGAGAGTTAGCAAGTTATTGTAAAATAGAGCCTGCTACGGCTACAAGTATATTAGCTGGAATGGAAAAAGAAAATCTTATATATAGAGAAAGAAATCCAAAAGATAAAAGAATTTTAAATGTATATTTAACTGATAAGGGCAAAGAAGTCCAAAGAAGAGTTGATAAGATATTTATTGACTTAGATGATAAATGCTTTAAAGGTTTTTCAGAAGAAGAAAAATCTCAAACAATATGTATTTTAAATAAGATTTATAGCAACTTAGAAAAAGGAGATAAATAAATTGGTTAAGTTATTAAGATATTTAAGAGGTTCAGCGATAATTTGTGCAATTTTAGCACCTATTACAATGAGCCTAGAAGTAATAATGGATTTATTACAGCCAACTCTTATGGCAAATATTATTGATATAGGTGTTGCAAATGGAGATTTATCATATGTATTTAATATTGGATTGAAAATGATAATCACAGCTATTATAAGTTTTGTAGCTGGTATATCGTGTTCATTTTTTGCATCTATAGCAGCTATGAAAATGGGAGAAAATTTAAGACAAGGAATATTTGATAAAATACAGACACTTTCATTTTTAGAAATAGATAAATTTAAAACATCATCACTTATTACAAGACTTACAAATGATGTTACTCAAGTGCAAAATATGGTACTTATGGGACTTCGAATTATGGTAAGAGCACCACTTCTAGCAATTGGTGGATTATTTATGGCAATAAGATTAAGCTCAAAATTATCTCTTATACTAGCAGTATCGATACCTATAATAATAGTATCTGTTGCTTTTATACTAAGAAAATCAATGCCTTTATTTAAGGTAGCTCAAGAAAAATTAGATAAGATAAATATCGTTATGCGTGAAAGTATATTAGGGGTTAGAGTGATTAAATCATTTACTATAGAAAAAAATCAAGAAAAGATATTTAATGAAGTTAATAGTGAATTAATGAATAATAGCATTAAATCTCAAAATATGAACCTAGTATTATGGCCTATTGCATCTTTAATAATGAATTTAACAGTTGTAGCTGTTTTATGGATTGGTGGTAATATGGTTAATACTGGAAGTATTGAGGTTGGTAAAATTATGGCATTTATAAACTATTTAATGCAAATAATGAACTCAATAATTATGGTTATAGGTATAAGTTTAAACTTCTCAAGAGCAAAAGCATCATCAGATAGAATAAATGAAGTTTTAAATACAGAAAGTTCTATAAAAGATTCAAAAGATTCTGTTGAAATTAATAACTTTGATATAGAGTTTAAAGATGTTTGCTTTAAATATAATAAGCATAGTGAGCTAGTACTTGAAAATATATCATTTAAAGCAAAGCAGGGTGAAAAAATAGGAATAATAGGGTCTACAGGATGTGGTAAAAGTTCTTTTGTAAACTTAATTCCAAGACTTTATGATGTAACTAGTGGAGAAGTTTTAATTGGTGGAGTTAATGTTAAAAATATAAAACTAAAAGATCTTAGAGACAATATAGGTATAGTTTTACAAGATAGTATATTATTTTCAGGTACGATTGAAGATAACTTAACGTTTGGAAATGAAAATGCAGATATGAAACTAATGGAATCATCTTCAAAAGATGCCCAAGCGTATGAATTTATAAAATCTAAGGAAGATACTTATAAGAGTATAGTAGAACAAAGAGGCAAAAACTTATCAGGAGGGCAAAAGCAACGTCTTTCTATAGCAAGAACTTTAATTAAAAATCCTAAAATACTTATAATGGATGATTCATCAAGCGCACTTGATATGGCAACGGAGGCTAAACTTCAAGATGCAATAAATTCTAGAATGAAGGAATTGACAGTTATTACAATAGCACAAAGAATATCTGGTGTTATGGAGGCTGATAAAATTATTGTATTAAATGACGGTAAAATATCTGCTATGGGAACTCATGATGAATTATTAAAAAATAGTGAAATTTACAAAAGTATTGCAGTATCACAATTAGGTGAGGAGGTGACATCAATTGTCTAAGAGTAAAGTAAATCCTCTTGCAGGGAATAGGCATAATCAAAACTTTAGTGGTAAAAAAGAAAAACTTAAAAATCCAAAGGAAACAATAAATAGATTACTAAAGTACTTAGGTAATAAAAAAATAGCATTAGTATCAATATTTATATTTTGTATAATAACTACTTTAGTAAGTATAGTAGGTACAAAATTAAATGGAGACATAATTGATAAATATATAGTAGTTGGAGATATGAATGGGCTTTTAAAAATATGCTTAGTTTTAATTGGAATGTATGTAATAGGTACAATAACAACTTTTATTCAAAATAGACTAATGGTAAATATAGCTCAGAAAACATCAGCAGATATAAGAAGTGATTTATTTGAAAATATGCAAAACCTACCGTTAAGATATTTTGATACTAGCTCAAGCGGAGACTTAATGAGTAGACTTACTAATGATGTTGATAATATAAACACCACATTATCTCAAAGTATAGCTCAATTTTTCTCAGGTATAATAAATATATTTGGTATGCTTATAGCTATGCTTATTCTTAGTCCGAGTTTAACTTTAATAGGATTAATAACAACCCCTATAATGTTTTTAACAACTAGACTTATTATGAAAAATACACAACCATTTTTTATTAAGCAACAAAATGAATTAGGTAAATTAAATGGGTATATAGAAGAAATGGTTTCTGGTCAAAAGGTAACACTATTGTTTTCACAAGAGAAAAAAGCTAAGGAAGAATTTTCAAAAATAAATTCAAACCTTACTAAAAGTTCAATATATGCACAGGCTTTATCTGGTTGCATGGGTCCGATTATGAATACAATTAGCAACTTTACATATTTAATATTAGCAGTTTCTGGAGGGTATTTTATATTATCAGGAATGGATTTAACTGTAGGTGTAGTATTTACAATAATTCTTTATATGAGAAACTTTAATAGACCTATAAACGAGATGCTAAATATTGCAAATACAATACAATCTGCATTAGCTGGAGCTGAAAGAGTGTTTGAAGTTATTGATGAAGAGAAAGAAGAAGATAATAAAAATGCAATAGAAGTTAATGATTTATATGGAGAAGTATGCTTAAAAGATGTAGACTTTTCATATCAAAAAGATAAAAAAATACTTAGAAAAATAAATTTAAAGGCATCAAAAGGCCAAACGGTAGCAATAGTAGGTCCAACTGGATCTGGGAAAACTACTATAATAAATTTACTAAATAAATTTTATAATATAGATAGCGGGGAAATTACTATTGACGGAGAAGATATTAAAAATATAAAGATGAGTAGTTTAAGAAAGTCGATATCAATAGTGCTCCAAGATACATTCTTATTCTCAACAAGTGTTCGTGAAAATATAAGATATGGAAATCTTAATGCAAATGACAAGGAAATCAAAGAAGCAGCAAAACTTGCTAATGCAGATCACTTTATAAGACAATTACCAGATGGATATGACACAGTCTTATCTGATAATGGGAGTAATTTATCTCATGGACAACGTCAATTACTTGCAATTTCAAGAGCTATGCTTTCTAAGTCTTCAATACTAATACTTGATGAAGCTACATCATCAATTGATACTCGTACAGAATCTCATATTCAGGAAGCTATGGGTAACCTAATGGAAGGAAAAACTACATTTATAATAGCGCATAGATTAAGTACTATAAAAAATGCAGATATTATACTTGCAATAAAAGATGGAGAAGTAATAGAGAGAGGAACCCATAATGAATTATTAGAAAATAATGGTTTCTATGCGAATCTTTATAATAGTCAGTTCAGAACAGGTCTTAGTATATAGATAACAAGATAAATAATACAGGTTAAAATAAGTTGTTACTAGATTTTAAATAGTGACAGCTTATTTTATATTAAAAGGGTTTTACAAAACGATTTAAAAGTTAAATAAAAAATAAATTATAATTGATTATAGGGTTTTAAAAAGTTGTTAAATAATAACATGATATATAATTATGATATAATATTAATTAACATATATTGTATTGGGGTATGAAAATAAAAAGAGAGATTAGAGGGGGCAAGTAATGAGTATTAATGAAACTATATTTGAATTTATTCCGTTCCCTGTGTGGATTAAAAATAGCTTAGGGGAGATAATTTACATAAATAAATCTTTTGAAATTAACTTTAATTTATCGCTGGAAGACTTTTATAATAATATTTCAAATATTTATAAAAGAGATTTAGTTAGTTATATTAAATGTATAGATAAAGAACTTACAGATATAAAAAAAATAAATAAATCTTTATTTAAGCATATAGTATTTTGTGATAAATCAAAGGATAATAAATGTCATAACTGGGTAGGATTTTTAATAGATATATCAAATGCATATAATGAAGAACTTGAAAATCAGAGAAATATACTAAGGACTATAATTGATAATATACCTGAAATAGTTTTTTATAAAGATAACAAAAGTATATATAGAGGTGTAAATCGACACTGTGTAGATTTTTATGAAAATCTAGGTATAGATAATGTAATTGGAAAAACAGATTTAGAATTATATCTTGATAGGGACTTTGTAGAAACATGTGCAAAGCATGATAAGGTCGTTATAGAAACTAAAAAACAATTAATTATAGATGAAGAAGTTCCAACTGAAGATGGTGATATAAAAATTGTAGAGACTATAAAGACGCCTGTAATTAATGATAGTGGAGATATATGGGGAATAGTTGGAGTTGTTAGAGATGTAACAGAAAGAAAATCAATAGAAAAAAAGCTTAGATATTTAAGTTATACAGACGTTCTTACAGGACTATATAATAGAGCTTATTTTGATGAAAAGATAGAAGAATTAATAAAAAATGGACAATTTCCAATAGGTATAATGATTGGAGATGTAAATGGACTTAAAATAATCAATGATACAATAGGTCACCTTGAAGGAGATGAGCTATTGAAAGAAATTTCAAAAAAATTAAAAGAAGTGTTTGATGAAAAAGGTTTTATTTTTAGGTGGGGTGGAGATGAATTTGTTATATTAATACCATCAACATCTAATAAAGAATGTGATAAGTTAATGGAAAGATTGAATTCTATCTGTAAAAACTATGAAGGTGATAAGTTTAAACTTAGTATGTCTATGGGATTTTCAATATTAAATAATGAAATTGATAAAGTAGATAAAGTGTTAGGAGATGCAGAGGATAAGCTTTATAGGCAAAAAATACTAAATAGAAAAAGCTTTAGAAGCTCTATACTACATTCATTAAAAGAAAGTCTTCAGTCAAAGAATGTAGAAACTGAGGAGCATACCGAAAGGGTAGCAAATTATGCAACTTTAATAGGTAAGTACTTGAAACTTGATAGTGCAACTATAGATGAATTATCTTTAGTAGGTAGATTACATGATATAGGAAAGATTGGTATACCAGAGCGATTATTACTTAAGCAAGATAAACTTACGGATAATGAATATGAAATCATGAAAACACATTCAGAAAAAGGATATAGGTTAGCAATGCTACTACCGGAATTAAGTCATATATCTAGAAGTATACTAACGCATCATGAAAGATGGGATGGTCTAGGTTATCCGCTAGGACTTTTAGGAGAAGAAATCCCTCTTGTATCTAGGATAATAGCTGTCGCTGATTCATTTGATGTAATGACTACTAATAGAGTATATAGTGAGAAAAAAACTGTGAAAGAAGCTATAAATGAATTAAGAAAATGTTCAGGGAAGCAATTTGATAGTAATATTGTGGAAGCCTTTTGTTATTTAGTAGAAAGCGGAGAATTAAAAAAACAATACTACAAAAAACGACAAAAATAAATTTACTTTTTATATAAAATTATAATATAATTGATAAAGAAATTTAAATAGGAGGGTGTTATGAAAAGACTAAAATTAGCATTAGTAGTTATGTCTTTATTTTTAAGTATTTTAGGATTAGTGGGATGCTCTTCTAAAGAAAATAATACTAAAGATAAAAAACTAAAAATAACATTAGTTTTAGACAAAGGAGGAGTCAACGATGAATCCTTTAACCAGTCAGCATGGGCAGGAGCAAAAGAAGCTGAGAAAAAGTATGGAGTAGAGGTAAATTACATAGAGTCTAAAGAAGACAGTGAGTATAAAACAAATATTGAAACTGCTGTTGATCAAGGTACAGACTTAGTAATTGGGGTTGGATTTAAGTTAGCCGATGCAATAAAGGAAGCAGCTGGATATTATCCAAAGCAAAACTTTGCAATAATAGATGGAAGCTATGATAAAATACCATCAAATGTAAGATCGATACTTTTCAATGAACAAGAAGCTGGATATCTAGCAGGTTTGGTTGCTGCTAAAGTAAGCAAATCAGATAAGTTTGGGTTTATTGGAGGAATGGATATTCCATCAGTAAGTAATTTTGCTGTAGGATATGAAAAAGCATTAAAAGAGGTAAAGCCAGATGCTCAGTTAATAACTCAATATGCAAACTCATTTACCGATTCGTCAAAAGGAAAAGCTATATCAACTAAAATGTATACAAGTGGAATAGATATTATATTTACTGCAGGTGGAGGCGTTAATTCAGGAGTTTATGAATCAGGAAAAGAACTTAGTAAATTAGCTGTTGCTGTAGATCTTCCTCAAAATCGCATAGCTCCAGATACAATACTTACATCTGCTCTTAAAAATGTTGGTACAGGAGTAGAACTTACAATTAAAGATTTAGTAGATAATAAATTTAAAGGCGGAGAAGTTGCTATGTTTGATATTTCTAATGGTGGAGTTGGATATGAAAAAACTAACTTAATACCTCAAGATGTAGTTAACTTCGTAGAATCAAAAATTAAAAAATAATATATAAATAAAAACCGTTATTAAATAATACGGTTTTATTTATATATTTTGATTTTTTATAATAAATGATATAATTAAAATTATAAAAGGAGGTAGATTAAATGTTAAAGAAAATCGCAGTCTTAAAAGAAGTTGCATCTAAAATAGGTCGTAAAAAAGCCCAAGAACTATTATCAATGGTAGAGGGAAGTGAACCATTTGTTGCAGAAGTTAAAATAAAAACAAGTGGGATTGAGGCTAAAAAAGAAGAAATAACATTAAAAGAAAATCAAAAAATTATATTTGAATACATAGAAGACTAAAAAGAATTATTAAGATAAGTTATACTTAAAATTTTGATTGTTTTTTACATTATGAAAGCATCTTTTAACTAAGGTGCTTTTGTTATTTAAAGTTATAATATTAGTTATAATTAAATTTAAAAAATATTAAATGATTTAATATATATTACATTATTAGTAGCTGTATTGAGTATTTTAACTAAGTTAGGTACAAACTCTAATTTCTCTAAAAGTGAAAGAGAGGATTCAGTAATATCTTTATTTGTTATGATTTTAATTGCTATTTATATTATAGTTAGCCGATTTAAATTAAAATCTTCAAATTCAGCAAATTAGGCTTAAATTAAGTATGTATCCTAAATTAACCCATATTTTTCCATATAATTCCAATATAAATTTACATATTTTTACATTTAAAAATAAAATTAAAAAATAAATACAATAATGGTAAAAAATTGTAACTTTTTTGTAACTTTTATGCAATTTTTATTTACAATAAACTCCTGTTATAGTAACCTATAAATAGGTAGATTTTGTCGATAGAGAAAATCTATGGTTATATTATTAATAAATGGGAGGAAGGTTGATGAATCAAAGAAGTATAACAAAAGCGATAGTATTAAGTTCAGCAGTTATGGCAATTGGTGTGACAAATTCATACGCGGCAGAAAAAGGAACAGTGAATGTCGACGTGTTAAATATAAGAAGTGGGGCAGGAACAAATCATTCAGTAATAACTAAATCATATAAAGGAAATATAGTTGAAATACTAGATCAGTCAAATGGATGGTATAAAGTAAAATTGTCAAATGGAACTATTGGTTGGGCAAGTGGGCAATATATAACAAAGGGCTCAGGTAGTAATTCAGGAGAGGTAGCAGTATCAGGATATGGTACAGTGACAACATCTACATTAAATGTTAGAAGTGGAGTAGGAACAAGTAATTCTATAATAGGAAAAGTACACAAAGGTGATAGAGTAGAATTACTTGCAAGCAAAAGTGGATGGTATAAAATAAGACTATCAAATGGAAGTGCTGGATGGGCAAGTGGAGACTACATAACAAAAGGATCAAATAATTCAGGTAGCAATTCAGGAGAAGTAGCAGCATCAGGATATGGTACAGTGACAACATCGACGTTAAATGTTAGAAGTGGAGCAGGAACAAGCTATTCTATAGTAGGAAAAGTATACAAAGGCAATAAAGTAGAATTACTTGCAAGCAAAAATGGATGGTATAAAATAAAACTATCAAATGGAAGCACTGGATGGGCAAGTTCAGACTACATAACAAAAGGATCAGATAACTCAGGTAATAATTCAGGAGAAGTAGCAGTATCAGGATATGGTACAGTGACAACATCTACATTAAATGTTAGAAGTGGAGCAGGAACAAGCTACTCTGTAGTAGGAAAAGTATACAAAGGTAATAAAGTAGAATTACTTGCAAGCAAAAATGGATGGTACAAAATAAAACTATCAAATGGAAAAACAGGATGGGCAAGTGCAGACTATATAACAAAAGGTTCAGGTTCATCATCAAGTGAAGACACTACTAATCCTTCGGAGAATAAAAGAGAAGCTGTAGTTAATTTAGCTAAAGCTCAGATAGGCAAACCATATGTATGGGGAGCAGAAGGACCTGATTCATTTGACTGTTCAGGATTAATGTATTATGTATATAAAAATGGAGCGGGAAAGACTTTACCAAGAACATCAGTAGAACAATCTAAGGTTGGAACTACTGTAAGTAAATCAAATTTAAAACCAGGAGATTTAATTTTCTCTAGTACTAATGGAACTGGCAATGTCAGCCATGTAGGAATATATATTGGAAATGGTGAAATGATACATGCACCAAAGCCAGGATCAAATGTGCAAAAAGCTAATATAAATTCATCATACTGGAGTGGTGTACATTTATGGTCTAAGAGTGTATTATAATTTTAACTAAAAATAAATTATAATACCATATAATAAAGGCATGAAATAATAATTTTATTATTATTTCATGCCTTTTCTTCTTATAAGTAAATACTAAGAAATAATATAAATGTGATAGCTATATATTTTTTAGTTTATGATATAATGAATAGCTGATAAAAATTAAAAGGAGCAAAAGATGAACCATAAATTTATAGATTTTAAATTAAATAAAGAAATATTAAAAGCATTAAATAACTTAGGTTATAAAAGACCATCTAAGGTTCAAGAAGACGTAATTCCAAGATTGTTAAATTGTGAAGATGTAGTGGTAAAGTCGAAAACAGGAAGTGGTAAAACTGCAAGTTTTGCCATACCAATATGTGAGAATATAAAGATAGATAATACTAATGTACAGGCCCTTGTAGTAGTTCCAACTAGAGAGTTAGCACTACAAGTTAGTGAAGAGATATCTAACATTGGTAGACTTAAAAAGATTAGATGTAGTGCTATATTTGGAAAGCAACCTATAAAAGAGCAAATTGCAAGTTTAAAACAAAGAGTTCATATTGTAGTAGCAACTCCTGGAAGAATAATAGATCACATTGAAAGAGGAACTATAAACTTAGATAATTTAAAATATTTAATAATAGATGAAGCGGACAAAATGTTAAATAAAGGATTTATAGATCAAATAGATACTATATTTAAAAATTCACCAAACAAAAAAGCTATTGGTCTTTTTTCTGCAACTATAGATAAGGATATAAAATATGTGTGTGATAAATATATGAAAAATTCATCTATGCTAGATATAGAAGATATAAAAATAATTAATAAAAAACAAATACATGAAGAAATTATAAAAATTGAAGAACAGGAAAAATATGAAATTTTAAAAAAGCTTATATATTTAGAAAATCCAAAATCACTAATGATATTTTTAAATACAAGAGAAAGAGTTATGAAGTTATATAGCCAGATGAAAAAAGATAAATTTTTAGTAAGAGAACTTCATGGAGACATGTCTCAAGATAAGAGAATATATGTTATAAAAGATTTTAAAGAGGAAAAGTTTAATATATTAGTAAGTAGCGATGTAGCATCAAGAGGTATTCACATTGATGATATTTCCTTGGTAATAAACTATGATGTTCCAAAAGATAAGGAGAACTATGTTCATAGAATAGGTAGAACAGGAAGAAAAGATAAGTTTGGAAAGGCTATAACTCTTGTATCAAATAAAGATGAAAAATATATAAATGAAATAATAGATTATATTGGATATGATATAGAAGAAAAAGAATATATAGAAGAAAAAGATGTTAAAAAAGGTAAAATAAAATTTGAAGAATATAAAATGCAATTATTAAAGAATAAGAAAATAAAAAGATTAGATATGAAAATTCATAGTGAAGTAACTACTCTATATTTAAATGCAGGAAAAAAGAAAAAAATAAGAGTTATAGATATAGTAGGAGCTATAAGCAATTTAGATGGTATAAAAGGTGATGATATAGGGGTTATAAAAATAGAAGATTTATGTTCTTATGTTGATATATTAAATCATAAAGGAGAAGGTATATTAAAGAAATATAAAGAAATAAGTATAAAGAAAAAAATGGTAAAAATAAAAAGAGATAATCAAGGGAATTAATAAAATTAAAAGTCAGCTGGAGGTATGAAATGCTTAATAAAAAGGACTTTTTAAAAAGATACAACATAAGCGAAAACTTTTTAGTTAAAAATGATATAGATTGGGATACATTAGAACAAATATATGATGATTATAACAAGTATAGGAAAAGCTATGAAACACAAGCTGAATTAATTGCTAATATTTTAAGAGGACACAATAAAGTACACTCTGTTAAAACAAGAGTAAAAGATGGTGATCATCTAATCGAAAAGATTATAAGAAAAACTCAAGATAGAAAAAATAAATATGGTAACGACTTTAAATTTAATTTAGATAACTATAAAGAGGAAATTACAGATTTATTAGGTATAAGAGTAATTCATATATTTAAAGAGGATTGGGAAGAAATACATGATTTTATAAGTCGAATGTGGAATGTAAATGAAATAGTTGCAAATATAAGAGAGGGAGATAATACTAAAAAGTTTGAAGAATTAGGAATACATGTATGTTCTAGGTTATCAGGATATAGATCAGTTCACTATTTAGTAGAGTCTTACCCGACTACTAGCAAAGTTATCGCAGAAATACAAGTTAGAACAATATTTGAAGAAGGGTATGGAGAAATAGATCATCAGCTAAGATATTCACTAAAAGAAATACCTGAGATACTTGAACAAAATTTGATGTTACTTAATAGAATAGCTGGAAGCTCTGATGAAATGGCGTCTCTTATAAACATGTTAAGTAAAAGCTTTAAAGATATAGAATATGAATGTAGAAAAAGATTAGATGAAAAAGATAAAGAAATCTTAAAATTAAAAGTAGAAATATCTGAAATTAAGTCTATATCAGATAAAGAAAAGTATAGATTAATAAATCAGATAGAACATATAATTAAATAGTAAGAAATATAAAAATACTTATATCTAATAAAACTAGATATAAGTATTTTGTATTTATAAGAAGTTATAGTTTATTTTAAAATATAACAAATTTTATAAAAATTAAAAGGATAAAGGCTTCTTATGTAATATATAAACAGAGTAGATAAATATTAGAATTAAGAAAGTTATGTGCACATAAATAGATAAATAGTATTTTGGGGGGAAAGTAAATGAAAGAGGAGATATACTGTGAAGTTATTGAAAAAATAATAGAGAGTATAGATGAAGGGGTACACTTTATTGATAAAAATTACAAAACTATTATCTATAATAATTCTATGGCAAAATTAGAGCAAATGGATAAAGAAGAAGTACTTAAAAAGCCGTTTACTGATATAGCAAGAACTATGGAGATAAAAAATAGCACATTACTAAAAGTTCTAAAGAGTAAAATATCTATAAAAAATAATGTGCAAATATATCTAAACAAAGATGGAAAAGAAATTACAACTATAAATACAACTATTCCTATAATAGTAGAAGAAGAGCTAGTAGGAGCACTTGAAATATCTAAAGACATGACACAAATTCAGACTCTATCAAAACAGATTTTGAAGCTTGAAGAAACTAAGGTTAATAATATAGAAAAGGATAAAAAAATATTTTATAAATTTGATGATTTTATTGGAGAAAGTGATTGTATAAAAAAATCTCTTAATATATCTAAAAAAGCATCTAAAAGTGATGCCACAGTTTTAATATATGGAGAAACTGGAACAGGAAAAGAGCTTATAAGCCAATCTATTCACTATGATAGTAAAAGAGCAAAATATCCATTTATAGCACAAAATTGTGCAGCACTTCCAGGGAGTTTATTAGAAGGGATATTATTTGGAACAGTAAAAGGAGGATTTACTGGAGCAGTAGATAGACCAGGTTTATTTGAACAGGCAAATAAAGGAACTCTTTTATTAGATGAAATAAATTCAATGCCACTTCAACTTCAGGCAAAGCTACTTAGAGTTTTACAAGAAGGATATGTAAGAAGGGTAGGAGGTACAAAAGATATACCTGTTGATGTTAGAGTTATTGCCACTACTAATGAAAATCCACAGGATATACTAAATGAAGGTAAACTTAGAAAAGATTTATACTATAGGTTAAATGTTATATATATACAAATACCTCCATTAAGAGAAAGAGGAGAAGATATAATATTATTGGCTAATAAGTTTATAGAAAAATATAATCATAAACTAGATAAAAGCGTTAAGGGGATAACAGATAGAGGAAAAAAATTCTTAGAAATCACTATTGGCAAGGTAATGTACGTGAACTTGAAAATACAATATATTCAAGTATGAGCATGATGGAGGAAGAAGAACTTTTAAGTAAAGATATTATAAATATAAATGAGTATAAAACTAATGTAGCAGAAAATATGTACATTATAGATGTAGAAGCTAGACCATTAGATTGGATTGTAGCTGACATAGAGGAAAGATATATTAATGAAGCTCTAGATAAAAGTAATGATAATATTACTAAAGCTGCTGCTATACTAGGCCTTTGTAGACAGAATTTACAATATAAAATGAAAAAGTATAATATAAAGAGAAAGTAGCTTAAAAGTTCATAACTTATGGGGGATATATGGACAATATTAAATATAAAAAATATAGAAAGATTTTAAATATACTAGAAATTATATTATTATTTATTGGAATTGTAGTAAGAGGATTTTTGATATACAACTTAAGTATATGGTATATAGGTAGCATAAAAGTAGATTCAATTTTGCTTTATTATTTTATTGCTACAATTTTTCTAGAATTCATTTTTTGGTTAAGAACTAGTAAAAATGAAGAAAATAAAGAGGATAAAAAGACTTATAATAATATACAAGGCTTTTTTGTAGTGATAATATTCAATTTATTATTTGATTATATTTTCGATCATTATAATGTATGGGCATCAATTTTAATTTTTATATTTATTTTACTTAGTATTAAGTATGAGAATATAATTAATAAGTATTTAAATAAAATTAGTAATAATGAAGTGACTAATGCTATATTAATAATTATAATTTTCGCTGGATTTTTTGCTGGATTCTTTAAAGACAGTTTATATCCTAAAAATACAGTGTATAAGGTATATAATAAGGATAAATATGAAAAGTATTTTAAAGAATTAACATCAATTCAAAGTATTTACTTTAATGTTAAAAAGGGTATGACAATAGATGAAATAAAAAAATTAACACCATTAATATTTGAACAAGATAGTGAAATAAAGTATCTTTATACAATCAAAGATACTGATGAAAGTCTACAAATAGAAATTGATGAAGAAAATAATAAACTATATCGGATAGGTTATGAAAGTAAAGACTTAAAGATAATAAGATTTATATACAACGATGATAATAAAGAAAATCTTATAATTTATAAAATTTCAAAATTAGGTGAGGGAATATCATATGAAGAATTTGATATAACTCCGTACAACTTAGAACAACAGATGTATCTGTTATTAGATTATAAATAATTAATTTAAAGGACTATAAAGAGCAAAAAAATTTGCAGTTAATGCAAAATTTAATGCTCTTTTTTATTTGTTTTTATTTATATTATAAATTTTATATAAAAAATTTACAACTAATTAATCGTTAAATATTTAATTAAAAGTTAATACCTGCAAACTATTAACTTTTAAAAAATTAATAATAAAAAATATAACTTATGGCATGATGTTTGCTTTATTAAATAGTAGGTATTTTTATTATTTTTAAATAAGGGGGAGTTTTCAATGAGAAATATTAGAGTTGGAATTTGGGGATTTGGAGCAATGGGAAGTGGAATGGCAAAAATGCTTTTAAAGAAAACAGGAATAGAAATAGTTGCTGTATGTGATAGGAATGAAAAAAGATTAGGCAAAAGTATATATAAAGTATTAGATATAGAAAGAGGAGAAAGACCAGAAGTTATAATAAATTCAAATCCAGATGAAGTATTTATTGAAGAATGTGCAGATGTTGTATTAATAGCTACAGACTCATTTACAAAAGGTGCATTTGATAAAATAAAGTTAGTATTAGAAAAGAAAATAAATGTTATATCTACTGCTGAAGAAATGGCATTTCCTAAAGCTCAAGAGCCAGAATTAGCAGAACAATTAGATAAAATAGCCAAAGAAAATGGAGTTTCAGTTCTTGGGACAGGAATAAATCCAGGATTTGTACTTGATTTATTAATTCTTGCGCTTACAGGAACTTGTGAAGAGGTAGATTACATAAAGGCAGCTAGAGTTAATGATTTATCTCCATTTGGAAAGGCTGTAATGATAGAGCAAGGTGTTGGTGTAACTAAAGAGGTATTTGATAATGGTGTTAAAAATGGATCAATAGCAGGGCATGTAGGATTTCCTGAATCTATAAATATGATAACTGAAGGTATAGGATGGAATTTAGAAAAAGTAGAACAAACTAGAGAACCAATAATGAGTAGTATATATAGAAAGTCAGAATATGCAGAAGTAGAATCTGGAAATGTTGCAGGATGTAAACAGTGCGGATATGGATATGTTGATGGGCAGATGAAAATAGAAATGGAACATCCACAACAAATATTACCTCACTTAGAAGGTCAGTCAACAGGAGATTATGTAAGTATAAAAGGTATACCAAATATAGATTTACAAATAACTCCAGAGATACCAGGTGGAATAGGTACTATTGCTATGTGTGTAAACTCTATACCTCATGTAATAAACGCAAAACCAGGATTAAAAACAATGTTAGATATTCCAGTTCCAAGAGCGATGATGGGAGATGTACGAAAGTTAGTGGAGCTAAAAGAATCAGCAGAAGCTTAAAACTTAATAATATTCGTGCTAGTTAGTACGAGTTAATATAAAGGAGAGTGCTAGTATGGATGCTAAACGTGGAGACTGGGTTATAATCCACAATATAGTTTTAAATCCTTGCCAAAGAGCACCACAAGTACCAGAGGATACAAAATCTCATCCTCTTGAAATGTGGGTTAAAGGATTTATAGATAATGATGCAAACATAGGTGATTTGGTAAAAGTAGAAACTATTACAGGAAGATTAGTTGAAGGAAATTTATTACAAGTCAATCCTTATTATACTCATGATTATGGAAAGTGTATGCCAGAGTTACTTCAAATAGGAATTTGTGCAAGAGAAATATTATTTGGAGGTGACTTAAATGATGAAAGACAATAGCTACAAAGCGGTTATGAATAGAAAAAATGAAATTATGAAAAATGCAATAGGAATAGATTATGCTTTATTTGAAAATGAGGGAATATCTTTTGATTATGAAAAGATGATGAGAGAAACGGGTTACTCTTTAGATGAAATAGAAAAAATTCAATCAAATCACGCAGTGGGGAATACTCCTATAATAGAGCTAAAAAATATAAGTTCTTTAGCTAGAAAAGTAGCACCAAAAGGAAAGGGAGCAAGAATATTTATAAAAGATGAAGCATCTAACGCGTCAGGAAGTTTTAAGGCAAGAAGGGCAGCGACTGCTGTATATCATGCTAAAAAAATGGGATATAAAGGTGTAATAGCAGCAACTAGTGGAAATTATGGAGCTGCAGTAGCATCTCAAGCAGCTATGCAAGGACTTAAATGTATAATTGTTCAAGAATGTTATGATAGTACAGGTATTGGACAACCAGAAATAATAGAAAAGGCCAGAAAATGTGAAGCTTATGGAGCGGAAGTTGTTCAGTTAACAGTAGGACCAGAGTTATTTTATACATTTTTACTAATGTTAGAAGAAACAGGGTACTTTAACGAGTCACTTTATTCTCCATTTGGAATAGCAGGAGTAGAAACTCTAGGGTATGAAATAGCTATGCAATTTAGAGAAAGAATAGGCAAAGATCCAGATGTAGTAGTTTGCACTAATGCAGGTGGAGGTAATTTGACAGGAACTGCAAGAGGTCTTATAAAAGCAGGTGCAATGGATACTAAAGTAGTCGGAGCTAGTGTTAATCTAAAAGGTCTTCATATGGCTAGTGATAGTCAATTTAACAAAAAATCTTTTACGACAGGTCATACTGGATTTGGAATTCCATTTTCTACTTGGCCAGATAGATCAGATGTACCAAGATCTGCTGCGAGACCACTTAGATATATGCATAGATATGTAACAGTAAATCAAGGAGAAGTATTTTATATGACCGAACTTTTGGCACAGCTTGAAGGTTTAGAGAGAGGTCCAGCTGGTAATACATCTTTAACTGCTGCGTTTTGTTTAGCTCAAGAACTAGATGAAGATCAAGTTATAGTAGTTCAAGAAACAGAATATACGGGAGCAGGAAAACATATAAATCCACAGCTTACATTTGCTCGTGAAAATGGAATAGAAATAAAATTTGGAAATCCACAGGAAGAAATATGTGGTAAGAATTTAATATTACCATCTCATCCAAATTTAATAAAAATCAATGAAGTAAATATAGATAAAATAAGAAAATCTTATATAAAAAATGCAATAGAAAATAATAATGTAAAATATTTAAGTAAAGAAGATATAGAATTTCTAGCCAAAGATAGTAAGTCTAGTGAAGAGTTCGTAAAAGAAATTTCTAAAGAAATACTATGTAAAATTTAGGGGGGATATATATGAAAAAGAGATTAGATGATTATAAAGATAGAAGAACTCATTTATCTAATTTAAGTGATGAAGAGCTACATGCAAGATTTTGGAAATTAGCAGAAGAAATAGTTGATCCGATGCTAGAATTAGGCAGAAAAAATACATCTCCATCAATAGAAAGATCAGTACTTTTAAGAATGGGATTTTCGTCACTTGAAGCTAAAGAAATAGTTAATATAGTACTAGAAAAAGGACTTATAAGTAAAGGTGCGGGTCATGCTGTCTATAAATTAGCAAAGGTTAAAAATATAAGTGTAAGAGATGCTGGAGTTAAATTAGCAAATGGAGAATTCTTAGATGAAATAGATAATCTATTTGGTAAGGAGGAAGCACCATGTTAAAAGAAAATAAAAAGTTAGATATAGAGTATATATTAAATGATTTAGAAAATTATAGACCAAATAGAAAAGGTTGGACTTGGAGAGAAAATGAAAAAGACTTAGAAATGGGACCTTTTAAATATCAAGATTGCTCAACGCCCCTAGTCGATAGTGTAGCTCTTCCATCAGCTAAATACTTTAATAATATAGACCCTCAGCCAAAATGTGTAATAACCACAGAAATAGCTTCAGGTAGATTTGAAGATGATATAAGAAGAATGAGAATGGCAGCTCATCATGGAGCGGATCACATAATGGTTATAAGAACTGCTGGTCAATCTCATTTTGATGGACTTATAGAAGGTACACCTCAAGGTATAGGTGGAGTTCCAATAACTAGAAAACAAGTTAGAGCACAAAGAAAAGCTCTTGATTTTATAGAAGAAGAAGTTGGAAGACCTATAAATTACCATTCTTATGTAAGTGGAGTTGCAGGACCTGAAGTTGCCGTAATGTTTGCAGAAGAAGGTATAAATGGGGCTCATCAAGACCCACAATATAATGTACTTTATAGAAATATAAATATGATAAGATCATTTGTTGACGCTTGTGAAGCGAAAAATATAATGGCATTTTCAAATATGGCTCAAATAGATGGAGCTCATAATGCTAATGCAACTGCAAGAGAAGCTTGGAAGGTTATGCCGGAACTTATGGTACAACATGCACTAAATTCAATATTTTCATATAAAGTTGGTATAAAAAAAGATAATATATGCTTATCAACAGTTCCTCCAACAGCTCCACCTGCTCCATGTTTAACATTAGATCTTCCTTATGCAGTAGCGCTTAGAGAGTTATTTAGTGAATATAAAATGAGAGCTCAAATGAATACTAAATATATGGACTCTTCAACTAGAGAAGCTACTGTAACTCATGTACTTAATTTATTAACATCAGTTTTAACAAGAGCAGATATACAGTCAACCATAACTCCTGATGAAGGAAGAAATGTACCTTGGCATATGTACAATATAGAAGCCTGTGATACTGCTAAGCAAGCTTTAGTTGGTATGGACGGATTAATGGATATGATAGAACTTAAAGAAACTGGTGCATTAAGAGATAAGTCTAGAGAGTTAAAAGAAAGAGCTATTTTATACATGGAAGAAATTCTAGAAGTTGGTGGATATTTTGAAGCTGTTGAAAAAGGATTTTTTGTTGATTCAGGAAATTATCCAGAGCGAAATGGTGATGGAATATCTAGAAAAATAAGAGAAGGAGTAGGAGCAGGAACAGTCTATGAAAGAGATGAAGATTACTTAGCACCAGTAACTGCTCACTTTGGATACAACAACGTAGCTCAATATGATGAAACTTGTGTATTAAATCCTTCTAATTTAATAGATGGGTGTACATTTGAAGATCCGGATAAAATAATATATATAGATGAACTAGATGATGTTGATAATGTAAATGTAAGACTTAAAGAAACTGAAGAATTTAGAAATTCTACTAAAATAAAACCAGAAATGGAATGGTGTGCAGATGGTACAGTAATGATTACTATGATGCTACCAACAGATAAAAGAACAGCTGAATTTGCAGCAATAGAATTTGCTAAGAATATGAATTTAGAAGAGGTTGAAGTTATAAGTAGAGAAGTAATGCATAGTGCTGAAGGAACTAGAGTTGAGTTAAAAGGAAAAGTTGGATTTAGCATAGATATAAATGATTTAGTAATACCAAAAGAACAAAAGGTAATGACTGATGATGAAATAAGAGCAGATATAGAAGCGATGCCTATGAAGATAGTTTGTGCAACAGTAGGTGAAGATGAACACTCTGTTGGGCTTAGAGAAATAATAGATATTAAGCATGGTGGTATAGAAAAATATGGTATAGAATGTCATTACCTTGGAACTTCAGTTCCAGTTGAAAAACTAGTAAATGCAGCAATAGAATTAAATGCTGATGCAATACTAGCATCAACAATAATAAGCCATGATGATATACATTATAAAAATATGAAAAAAATGCATGAATATTGTATAGAAAAAGGTATAAGAGATAAAGTCATAATAGCTTGTGGAGGAACACAAGTAACACCTGAGATTGCGGTTGAACAAGGAATGGATGCTGGATTTGGAAGAAATGATAGAGGAGTAAATGTAGCGACATTTTTAGTTGAAAAAAGAAGAGAAAATCTTCAAAAGAAATTAGCTGAAAGTGAAAACAATTAAGATATGAAAATAGATGTATTAGTTGCTGAGATAGGATCTACAACAACAGTTGTAAATGCCTTCTCAGGTATAAACTCTGATAATCCTAAATTTCTTGGTCAAGGTCAATCTCCAACAACTGTATTTGAAGGTGGGGATGTTAGAAATGGTTTAGAAGGTGCAATTTCTAGTTTATCTAAAAACTTAGGTGTAGAAAGTATAGAATATGATGATATGTTTGCGACATCTAGTGCTGCAGGTGGACTTAAGATGACTGTTCATGGGTTAGTCTATGATATGACAGCTAAAGCTGCCAAAGAAGCTGCTTTAGGGGCTGGTGCTGTTATACATAAGGTAAGTGCAGGAAAACTAAGAAGAACAGATATAAAAGAGATTAAGGAAATTAAGCCTAACATTATATTAATAGCGGGAGGAGTGGACTATGGTGAGCGTGATACCGCTATATATAATTCAGAACTTATTGCAGGTTTGAATTTAGGTGTCCCTGTAATTTATGCAGGAAATATTGAAAATGTAGAAGAGATAAAATTAATATTTGAAGATACAAACTATAAATTGTATGTAGTTGACAATGTTTATCCTAAAATAGATTTACTAAACATAGAGCCGACTAGAGATGTTATTCAGAAGGTATTTGAAGAACATATAACTAATGCACCTGGAATGCAACATGTAAAAGAAATGGTTAATGAACATATAACGCCAACACCAGGCGCGGTTATGGAATCTGCAAAACTTTTAAAAAACTATTTAGGAGATTTGATGGTTATAGATGTTGGAGGAGCTACCACTGATATACATTCTGTTACAGAAGGTAGTGAAGGTGTAAATAGAATATTAGTAAACCCAGAGCCTGTTGCAAAGAGAAGTGTTGAAGGTGATTTAGGTGTTTATGTAAATATGAGAAATATTGTTAATTTAATTGGTAAAGAAGAGCTAGAGAAAGAACTAAAAGATCTAGATGTAAATAAAATAATGAATAATTACTTACCTATACCAAAGACACAAGATCAGATAAAATTTGTTGAAAGACTTACAAAAGAAGCAGTACTTAGAGCTACTAAAAGACATGCAGGGATTATTAGAAATATATATGGAACAAGTGGCAAAAGTAAAATAGCTGAAGGTAAGGATTTAAGTGAAGTTAAATATATTGTTGGCACAGGCGGTGCACTTACAAGGTTACCTGAAAGATCTGAAATTATGAAATCTATTAGTGAGTATAATAGAAATAAAGATTTATTATTCCCAAAGGCAAAAGCAAAAATATTAGTAGATAACGATTATATTATGGCATCTCTTGGAGTACTATCTAAAAAATATGAGGTATCATCTTTAAAGCTTATGCTAAAAAGCTTGGATTTAGAGGAGGATAAATTATGTATCCAAGGTTAGAGATTAATATAGATAAGTTGAAACAAAATGTAGCTTTTGTATCAAATATTTGCAAAAGTCATAATATAGATATGGCTATGGTTACTAAATCATATTGTGCTATACCAGAGGTTGTAGAAGAAATAACTAAAGAAAATGTTGATTATATAGCAGATTCAAGGATTGAAAATTTAAGATATTTATCACATATAAATTTGCCTAAAATATTACTTAGAATACCAATGATTAGTGAAATTAGTGATGTTATAAAATACTCAGATATTAGTTTTAATTCAGAAATTAAAACTATATATAAATTAAATGAAGAGGCAAAAAAGCAAAATATAATTCATAAAGTTGTTATAATGGTTGACTTAGGAGATTTGAGAGAAGGATATTTTAAAGAAGAAGAATTATTAAGTTCAGTAGAAGATATTTTGAAATTAGAAAATATAAAACTATATGGTCTAGCTACTAATTTGACATGTTACGGCGCAATAATACCATCTAAAGACAATCTTGGAAGATTAGCAAGTTTGGCTAAAAAGATAGAGAATAAGCACAATATAGTACTAGATTTTGTATCTGGTGGAAATTCAAGTTCAATCTATTTAGCACAGTCATTTGAAATACCTTATGGTATAACAAACTTAAGACCAGGAGAAGCTATAGCTCTTGGGCGTGAGACTGCATACGGAAAGATATTAGAGGGAACAAATCAAGATGTATTTAAATTGATTTGTGAAATAGTTGAAAAAAAAGATAAACCATCTTTGCCAGTAGGTGAGATTGGTGTAGATGCCTTTGGAAATAAGCCAGAGTATGAAGATAAAGGTATACTAAAAAGGGCGATTGTAGCTATTGGAAGACAGGACATAGACATAACATCTATTAATCCAATAGATAAAGATATAGAAATTTTGGGGGCTAGTTCAGACCATATGATACTTAATGTGAGCGGATGCAGTAAAAAGTATGATATTGGTGATCTAGTTGATTTTAATGTTGAGTATGGGGGATTAGTAAGTGCATCAACTAGTAAGTATGTGCATAAAAAGATAGTATATGATGAGTATAAAAAAGTAGAATTAGCGCATTAAGCAAAAAGGTTACCAAAAGATTTTTTGGTAACCTTTTTATATACAAAATATTACAATATAAAATATAAGTTATAATGTGGTATATTAATATATATAAAATAATTAAAGGCGTTTATAATATGGAAATAATGATTGTGGATGTTTTGATGGTGGTAACGATAGTTTTGGAGATTTTTAATAAATTTCTAAATATTAAATATGGCTATACAATATAATTTGCATAAATAAGAGTGCATAGAGGGTATGAAATAAGGAGGAATAATGAATTATATTTTATCAATTTTGGGGCATTGGATATTTTCAGTAGTAGGTCTTATATATATTTATACTAAAAGAGAAGAAAATGAAGATAACTTAGGATGGAAGGTAATAGGTTTTTATTTGCTAGGGTCATTTAGTTTAAATTTTAATACACAAAGTGTCTCTATTATATTGCCAGCAGGATTTTGTTTTTATTATTTTATAATGAGAAATAGGCCTAGATTGAATAAGATAACTAAAAAGAGAGTAGCTATATTTGGAGTTATAATGCTTTATGCAGGAGTGCTTAGTGGGGTAATTTATGAAAAAATAGAGAATAGAAATCATTCTATAATAACTAATAATAATAGTATTGATTATATAAAAAAAGATTGGAATACTATAAAAGATAGCTTAAATATAGATTATTCTGAGATGAAAGATTTTAATTTAGGATATAAAAAAGATGGTAGTATAGAAAATCTATATTATAGTGTATTGGGTAATGATAAACAATATCATATAACTTTTTATCCTGAAGGTGGAAAATATGATGTATATGCTGACAAAATAAGAAATGAAAATGAAATGGATATGTTTGATGATGATAGAGTTAATCTAAATACTGATCAATTTATGGATATAATAGAAAATACAAAATTTGAAAAATATGAAGAAGCTGATAGTTATACTATTAAATATAGCAACCATATTTATACAGATACTTTAGAGGACAAAAAAATATATGAAATAAATTATGATGACTATTCTACAAAAGAACTTATTTCAAAAAATAATATATACAAATATAGCCCTATAGTATATGTACCTATGAAAAAAGTAAGTGAAGGTTCTTCTGATAGTATAAGCGTAGATCAATATTTAGTATACTATAATTATAGTGAAGAAGAACATAATGATATAGCTATGTATGAAGGTAAAGAGATTATAATAAAAGATATAAAAAAAGATATAAGCAAAGTTATTACAGACTCTTACGATGTAGGAGCTATAATAAAAAATATGAAAGATAGCAATTGGGTTGAAGTTAAAGATATAAATGTAAGTCTTGAACCTGATTTATTTATAAAAGATAATGAAGGTAATGTAATTGGATTATGTGAAAATGAAAGCTTTGCAAGGCGAGATTTAGATGGTATTAGTGTATGGTATATTGTTCCATCTGACTTATATAATGATATAAAATCATTTCTATATTAATATAAAAAAGCTACTTAAAATTAAGTAGCTTTTTATTTTAGACATTATAGTTACAAGAATTAGCTAAGTGATCTAATTTGAATTTTGGATAAATAGGCTTAGATTTCCAAACAGAACTTTTAAGCATATATTCTTTATATTCTTCAGTATTTTCTTTAAAATATTTATTTATAGATAATTGAAGTATATCTTCTTTGTTACTAAAATTCATATAGTCTAAATAAGAATTTTTTATATCAGGATAGTTTATAATTAAGTTATTAAACTTGCTTTCTACAGTTCTTAAATCATCTAATAGTTTTTTAGTTCTTAAATCAATTTCTTCATTTATATAGTTAAAATCGCTAGAACTATTAGTTAAATCAGACATAACTTTGTATTGAATATTTTTTATCTTTCTGTTTAATGCAATTGATAAAAAGAATAGCTCCCCTAATTGCTTTTCTCTTTCATTTTCACCTTTTAATAATAATCTAATTGATGATAGATCCTTTTGAGAGAATACTGTAAGCTGAGTTCCTTTGTTAAATACCATCTTCAATGGATATTTTAGATCCTTAGAAGTTATTGATTTTTTTAAAACTCCATTTTCAACTATAAAAAATTCTTCATTTTTATAGATTGCAAAATTTTGCCCATAATTATAATAAAGCGTTTTACAAGGCACAGCATCTCCAAATTCAAATGATATTAAATCTTCATTACTTTTTACAACTTCATCATCAATTAATATCGGATAATAAAAACATTCAAATCTCATTAGGTATCCCCCTAAACTTATTTAGTAATTTTTTATCTATATAATAATTATAGCTATAAAAAATATTTTTGTGGTATTGCAGTAGTAATATTTAAAAATAAAATAATTAATATGAAATGCTTAAAAATACATCTAATTTAATATCGATTTAAGAGCTATATAATTTTTTTATATGGGTGAGTGAGATTGAAAAAATGGGGTAATTATGATAAGGTACTTATTAGTGAAAATTATACTCAAATAAGAACTGATTACTACGGGAGGATTAAAATTGAATATTTTTGTAAAAGACAAAGAATTTTATAAAAATGTAGCAGCTATAAGCATACCAATAGCTCTACAAGGTCTTATAAATGTTGGGGTAAGTATGACGGATACAATGATGCTTGGATCATTTGGTGAAATAACACTATCTGCTGCATCACTTGCAAACCAATTCTGTTTTATATTTTTAATAATAAACTTTGGATTAGGCGGAGGAGCAGGAGTTTTATCTGGACAGTTCTGGGGAAAAAAAGATACAAAATCTATAAATAAAGTATTATCAATACTTATAAAGGCTAGTGTGTTATTTGCACTGCTATTTTTATTTTTAGCACAAGCTTTTCCAGAAACTATAATGTCTATTTATACTAAAGAGACAGCAGTTTCAAATCAAGGTATGATGTATTTAAAAATAGTGTCACTTTCATTTATATTCCAGGGAATATCAACTACTGTGAATATATTATTTAGAACAGTTGGAAGTGTAAAAGTTGCATTATTTGCATCCATATCTTCATTTTTTGTAAATGTATTTTTAAACTGGGTTTTAATATTTGGTAATCTAGGTGCACCTGAACTTGGAATCCAAGGTGCTGCAATAGCAACATTAACAGCAAGAATAATAGAATTTAGTGTTATAATGATATACTTATTTAAAATAGATAAAAAGCTTAACTTTAAATTTAAGTATTTATTGCAATTAGATAAAGAATTACTTAAAAACTATATAAGAGTAGGTGGTCCAGTTTTAGTAAGTGACTTAATACTTGCAATAGGGCTTAATATGGTTTCTGTAATAATGGGTAGAATTGGTTCTGACATGGTTGCAGCGAACAGTATATCAAGTGTTGTTTTACAATTTACGAATGTATTTTTAATGGGTGTATCTAATGCAAGTGGAGTTATAACAGGAAATACAATTGGTCAAGGTCAGCACAAGCTAGCTCAAGAAAGAGCTGTAACATTTTTAGCGATGTCTATAATATTAGGGCTTAGCTCTGCATTCTTTATATTTATACTTAAAAATGTAATTATAGATTTTTATAATATAAGCAATAATACCAAACAAATGGCAATACAACTTATGAATTCTACTTCATTTTTAGTAGTGTTTATGTCAATATCATCACTTCTTACAAAAGGAGTACTTCGTGCAGGAGGAGATACAAAGTTTTTAATGATAGCTGATATATTATTTTTATGGACTGTATCAATACCACTTGGAGCAATAGCTGGATTAGTATTTAAATTGCCAGCAGGAATAGTATTAATATGCTTAAAAATTGATGAGATTATAAAAGGGCTTTGGTGTGTAGGAAGGCTATTAAGTAAAAAGTGGATAAGAAGTGTTGATGAAGAAGAACAATGTAAATTAATTATAGAAGAGTTAATAATGCCAGAATAATTGAAATTGCCCATTCTTATATATTTTATATAAGAATGGGCAATTTTATATTATAAATAATTAGATTTATATAAGTCTAATTAAATAGATCGATTATATCCTTATCAGATAAAGTTTTTAGTAAATTACCGTTTGATAAATCTCCATTAATAAATTCATTAATAAGTTCATTTTTACTTTCCTGAAGTTTTACGATTTTTTCTTCAATAGTTCCTTTAGCAATAAGTTTTATAACTTCAACAACATTTTTTTGGCCATATCTATGTGCTCTATCACTTGCTTGGTTTTCAACGGATGGATTCCACCAAGGGTCAAAGTGAATTACCACATTAGCACTTGTAAGATTAAGACCTGTTCCACCAGCTTTTAGTGAAATTAAAAATACTTTATTTTTATCAGTTTCATTAAATTCATTTACCAAAGATAATCTTTCTTTAGCAGGAGTAGATCCATCTATATAAGAGTATTTTATATTATTGTTACTAAGTTCATCTCCAAGATTTCTAAGTACAGATGTAAATTGAGAGAACAATAATATTTTATGTCCATTTTCTATATAATCATTTAAAAGCTCAATTGTAGTTTCTATTTTTGAACTTTTGCTACTGTAATCTTTAAGAAGTACTCTAGGATCAAGACAGAGTTGTCTTAATTTTGTTAAGTAAGAGAAGATTACTATCTTATCCTTTTTAACATCTTTATCAATCATTTTTTCTTGAATATCCTTAACATAAGCACCATATATTTTCTTTTGATCTTTATTTAGTTCAACAAAGAATTTTTTCTCTATTTTATCAGGTAGCTCTTTCATAACTTCAGATTTTGTTCTTCTAAGTATAAATGGTTTTATAAGTTTTTTTAGATTATAAGTATTATCTTCATTATTAATAAATAGTTCATAAAATCTTTTTCGAGAATATAAATATCCAGGCATAATAAAATCAAATATTGACCAAAGCTCGAGTAAGTTATTTTCAATAGGAGTTCCTGTTAAGGCAAATCTTACTTTAGCATTTATGCTTTTAACAGCTTCAGTACTTAATGCTACTGGATTTTTTATATTTTGTCCTTCATCAATAATACAATAATCAAATGTTTTATTTAAATAGCTGTCTAAATCGTTTCTTAATGTACCGTATGTAGTTATAATAACATCTACATTTTCTAAATTTTCTAAAGCTTTATCACGTTCTTTTTTATTTCCATGAATTAAAGAAACATTCATATCAGGTGCAAAGATTTCAAATTCATTTTTCCAATTATAAATAAGTGATGTTGGAGTGATTATTAAACTTATTTGTGATTTATCTTTTTTTTCTTTTTTAGATAATAAAAATGCTATGGTCTGTATTGTTTTACCAAGACCCATTTCATCAGCTAAAATTCCCCCGAACTCATAATGATCAAGAGTTTTAAACCAATTAAGGCCACTAATTTGATAATCACGAAGGGTTGCATTTAAGGATTTTGGAATATCAAAATTTATATCATCAATATTTCTAAATCTATCACAAATATTTTCAAGATGTTCAGTACCTTTTACAAAGTCTAAATTTTTAGAACTCAATACATCATTTATGTATAAACCTTTACTAGCATGAACTCTTGTGTTTTCAATATCATTAATTAGGTCTAAGTTATCTATTAAATCAAAGAAATCTTTAGTTTCCTTTTGAGCTAAATTAATAAAACTACCGTCCTTTAATTTATAGAATTTACTTTTTTCTTTAAAAGCAAGTAGTATATTTTTATATTCATGTTTGTCAATGTCAGAAATACTAAAATCAAAATCTAAATAACCATCAATACCACTTCTAATGTTTGCTTGTATTGATGAGGAGTTATAGACTTTCTTAGATTTAAATTTATCAGAATAATATACCTCACCAATATCTTTTAGGTTGTGAATTTCCTTATCTAAGAAATTAAATAAATGTAAATCACTTTCTTTAAATACATAAGTATCACTTTCTCTTACAAAACCAAAAGATATTAAAATATTAGCGATATCTTTTTCTTTGTCTTTATCTGGAAGAATAAACTTTTGACCGTTTTCATCATTATATACAAACTTTAAATCACAAATAGTATCAGAATGTTTAAAATCAAAATAGAATTCTACTTTAAAATCGCTTATTATATTATTTTTTATTTCTTCATCTAAAACTACATTTCCAGAGATTTGCTTTAATTTAGGAACAAGATGACCTAAAAGACCAACCATATCTTCTTTGTCAAATACTACAGTTTTAGTTTCATTTAGTATTTCATAGATTTTTTTATAATTTAGAGCATCCTCATTATTTAATAAATAAATATCTTCTTCATACAAAATAACATCACCTTTACTGGTTAGGGGGATAGGCATATCATTTTGGGAAGAAAGAGCTATTTTATTATTTAGTTTCTTAAAATCAAAATTAATAGGAATTAAATTTTCATTTATTTTAGGTTTATAAATTTCTTCTTTATAATTAAAAGTGAAATCTTTATTTTTTAAGGACTTAAGAAATCTTTTTAATCCACTTTCACCTAAATCTAATATTTTAGGATTAATAGTCGAATTTATATGTGGATGATAGTTACAACCATATTCTTCTATAATATCGACTATTGCCTCATCTATATTTGAAAAATAATGATTAATAGGATCGTAAGTAAAGTTTTTACCGTAGTCTAGTGTAGAAGTAGATATTCTAGAGTTTGAAAAATCCTTTAAACTTTTTAATACATACATTTTATCAGTTCCTATTTTAAAATCAGCATGTACATTACCTTCATTTATAGTCAAATTAACTTCTAGATTGACTTGTTTTTTATAAGTGTCATTAAAAAACTCCAAAAGCTTTTTATCAGGTGTAGAAGGATATATTTTAGGAGGTTTTTCATCTTCGAACTTTGTAGTAATATTTCTAACAAGATCTTTTTTAGCCATTAAAATAGCTGAGATAGAAGTTGCAGCTAAATGTTTGCATATAAATAATTTAGTACCTGTGTTTCTTGATCTAAAATCTTCACAGGTACATCTTCCGCCGATTATTTTTAAATTTATAGGATCTATTGATAGTGTATTTGTATAAACTTCATTGTTAAATTCAGACTCTAAAACTCCTTCAAGAGTTATTATATTTTCATTTATATTAAAACTGACATGATCAACTAATTTTTTATTATAGTACCTTACACCCCTATTCCATCTAGGGATATCTGTATTTACTTTTATTAAATCTAGTAACTTATTATAGTCCAATTATTTCACCTTACTCTCATTTTATATATAAAATATTATAGTCGATATTAAGTGCAATTACACAAAAATATTTTATCTATATTATATAAATATTTTTATAAGTAATAAAAATTGCCAAATTACAGGAACAATTAATAGGCTAATACTAATACTATAATATTAGTGTACAGTCTAAAATTTATAATTATAAGTACAGTAAATAAACAAGATAAGTTATATATTAATACGAAAAATAGGGAGATGGAAATATGAAACTATTAATACTTGATAGCGGACATACTGAATATGTATCAGGAAAAGAAGCACCTGATAAATCTATGAAAGAATGGGAATTTAACAATGATATGCAATATAAGATTAAAGCTATAGCAGAAAAACAGGGAATAGAGGTATATTTAACTAATCCAAATCCAGATAAGAAAAATGAAATAGGTCTTACTAGAAGAGCTCAACGTGCAAATGATTACTGGATATCAAAAGGAAAGCCAGATGCATTATTTTTTAGTATTCATTCAAATGCTTATGATTCAAAATTTAATGCAGCAAGAGGAACTGAAACATATTATGCTTCTAACGCAAGCCAAAAATCTAAAGATGCAGCAAGAGATATACAAGATGAAGTGTATAAGGCAATGAGATCAATAGATAGTGAAGCGAAAGACAGAGGAGTAAAAGTTGCTGACTTTACTGTAATTTACAAAGCTTTAATGCCATCAGTGCTTGAAGAATATGCTTTTTATACTAATAGAGATGATTTAAAAATATTAAAAAATAACAGAGATGAATTAGCAAAAGCAACAGTAAAAGGTATTTGTAAATATTTTGAAATACCATATAAAGAGGTAGGAGGAAATCCACCATCACAATCACAAACTCCGGGTTATGATGTGTATGAAAATTGTATAGTTTATAAGGGAGATGTAGATAAAAATATAGCTAATATTTTAGGTTGGGGATTAAAAGACTATATTATTGTACCAATGAATGAATATAAAGAAGGTTTAGGTAAAAAAGTCTTTGTAGTTGGTGCTGCCGCAAATGATATAGAGGGAGATGTTGAATTACAAGGAAATGATAGATGGGGAACTTTAAATGCAGTATTAAATTATTTAGGTAAGTAGAATTAAATAATTCAAATAAAAGCAGAGTAAAATAATTTTACACTGCTTTTTTATTATGTATATATATTAAACAATATTTGGGAAAACTTATGTTATAAGGAGTAGATGCCAAATGAATAACTTAGTATTAACTTTACTATCGATAAATAAAGTAGGAAAAAAGACTACTACTAATTTCATAGAAAAAATGCAGAATATGCCTAAAAATGAAGCAGATATAGTAGATATGTTTGTAAATATGAAGATAGATAATAATCGGATTGTAGTACCAAAATTAGAAGAGGTAAAAATAGCAAGGGAAAAATCACAATGTATAATTAGAGAATCAAAAATAAAAAGTATTAAATTTGTAGACATATTAAGTAATAATTATCCGAGTCATTTAAGATATATACCTAATGCACCAGTGATATTATTTTATAAAGGAAATTATGAAAGTATTATAAATAAAGATTGTGTAGCTGTCATTGGAAGTAGAAGTGCAGATGAAAAAGGATTAAAATCATCATATAGACTAGGAGGTATATTATCAAAGGAAAATTATAGTATAGTTAGTGGATTGGCTTTAGGATGTGATGAAATGGCGCATAAAGGATGTCTAGATGTGGGTGGAAGTACTATTGCAGTTATGCCTTGCGGTCTAGATAATGTATATCCCAAAGAAAATTATAACTTAGCAGAGAAAATTTTAAATAATAAAGGGTGTTTAATAAGCGAATATCCTGTTGGATATAAGTCTTTTAAAAATAGCTTTGTAGAAAGAGATAGAATACAAAGTGGATTAAGTTTAGCAACAATAGTAGCACAAAGTGATGTAAATTCGGGTACTATGCATACTGTAAATTTTACATTAGAACAAAATAGAATTTTAGCTTGTTTAGATATGAAATCTTCTTTAAATAGAAAAATAATAGATGAGAATAAAGGGGTTGTAATTGGAAATGACTACGACATAAGTGAGATTAATAAAAAAATAAAAGAATATAAAAATAATTATATAATAAGAAAACCTATTAATTAAATTTATTTTATGATATATTATACTTTGCATTTATGAGAATTATGTAATATTTTGTAGAAGATAAAAATTGCATAAACGAAAGGAAGTATAATATGGAACCTATAAGAATAAAACCGGAAGAATTTAAATTAATTAATTTTATAAATTACTATAAAGATAACTCTGAAGAATTACTTTTAGAATTTCCAAGCTCTATATCAAGAGTTTGTTTAATAGATAAAGACTATATGGATGTAATAACTTTTGATGAGGATTATGAAGATTTAGAAGAAGCTAATGATTATATAAGCTTATTATTAGATGAAGAATATTCACTTCATTTTACTATAGGGAAAACTTATGAAAGTTGTGAAAAAATAGAATTTATAGATGGAACAAAATATAGTATGAAACACTATGCACAAGATTTATATGAAGATTCTAACAGTATAAAAGATATAGGTGAACTTAATCTAGACTTAGACCATTTAGTAGGATTATTATTTGATTTTGCAGATGATGAAATAATTATTTCTGTTACAAACTTTGAACATGGAGGAGGAATAGGAACTCCAAGAATTCAAGAAGTTGAAGATAGTGGAGACTTAGAGGAAGTTATAAAAGCACTTATAGAAAGATTTAGCAAATAAAGTTTATATGCAAATATTATTTAACATAATAATATCTGTATCTATATAATTATCAAATACATAGGAGGATGAAATGGAAATATTAAATCAATTTTTAAAGAACTTATGTGGAGAATTTAATAATAATAGGCAGATTGAAGAAGAATTAAAGGTTGGAGAAGTAAAACATCCTAAAGCAAAGCATATAAATGCTATTTGTAACAATAAAATAAGTAACTTACCAAAAGATTTTAATGGATATTTTGTTATAGAAGAGAGTTATTATGATTTAGGTAATAGAAAGAATATATTACCTCATTTATTTTTATTTACATTAAATGAAGATAACAATGTAGTATTAACCTCATACGAATTACCAGAGGGAGTAAGTAAAGAAGATTTTAGAAATAATAATGATAATTTATTTATGGATTATAGTGAATTAATTAAATCTGAAAAATTTACACCAATGGTGTATAAAGAAGAAAATGGAGTATTTCATGGAGAAAGTGTAAGTGAATTTTCGCCAGGATTTACTTTTACATTAAAAGAGAGTACTGAAAGCGACCGATTAATAGTTAGCGAAGTCTTTAGAAAGAATGGAAAAATTACTTTTGGATTTGTAGATCCTATAGTTTATGATAGAGTTAAATAATAATTTGCAAAAAAATTATAAAAAATGTTTTAATATTAAATTCTGGTGTATATATATAATGATAGCTTATACAATTAAAAACACAGGAGGAATTTAATATGATAAAAATATGTTCAATGTGCTCAGGAATAAGTATAGATGAGTTAAAAGCGCGTTTAGGTGGAGAAGTTGAAATAGAAGACGGATGTATATATGAATGTGGATCAGAGCTTACAGCATATTCAGGTGAAGAATTAATAACTGCTGATTCAGAAAATGAATTAATTGAAGCTCTTAAAAAAGCATAATTAGTAAATACTATTTTGAATACTTGCCATTTTTAAAATATGTATTATTTTATAAAAGGTATTACCATAAATTATGGTAATACCTTTTTAAATTATATAAATTTACATCATTCTTATTTATACTCTGCACCAGCATCAACTTTAGTAACTTGAACAGCTACCATTTCTTCATCGTTGCTGTTTGTTATTTCATGCCATTCATCACGTTTTATAAATAAAGTACATCCTACGCATACATCATGAGATTTATCTCCAACAGTCATTTTACCATGGCCTTTTAAGAAGAAAAATATTTGTTCTCCATTTGGATGTTTGTGCATTTTAAGTACTTGACCTGGTTTGAAGTAATAAACTTCAGATGTCATGTCTTCTCCTGCAAATACAGGTATTTTTGGAACTGCAGCATCATTATATTGAGCTAAAGATCCATCTAGTAAATGTTTATGATTAGATTCCATTATATAAATCTCCTTTTAAATTTATTGTAATATTAATTACCTTTTTATTTTGCCTAAGAGATTAAATTTAATTCTAAGAAAAAATTATCAATTAAAAATTTTTTATAAAAATAGATTTATGCTATAATATAGCAAAAACATGAAATAAAAATTAGTATGAATTTAGAAATGGAGTTCACTATGAAAAAGATATCAATAGTATTAGTTATACTTTGGATGGGGGTTATATTTTATTTTTCAAACCAACCTGCAACAGTATCTACAATTCAATCAAACAAAGTTATACATGCTTTAGATAAAATATCAGAAGATAGTGTATTAGGAAATATTTTACATATATTATATAAATCAAAAGGCGCATCTTTTATAATAAGAAAATCTGCACATATGGTATCTTATGCAATGTTAGCTGTATTAAGTTTTATAATGGTATATGCTCATAAGTCACATATAAGAAAATCTTTTATTTATGGTTTTTTAATAACATTTTTATATTCAATAACTGATGAAATACATCAGTTATTTATTCCAGGTAGAGCAGGAATGATTCAAGATGTTTTAATTGATTCTTTGGGAGCGGTTATAGGACTAAGTTTAATTACATTAATATATAAGTTAATTATAAGAAAAAATAAATAAAGTATAATGTCATAAACTATATAAAGTTTTAAATAGTTGGAGGAATATTATAATGTTAGAAATCTATAATTTTTTTGTTTCAGTAATATCAATTATAATTACAACTTCATCAATAGTTTATATTAAAGGTACAATAGACTATATGGTAAGTATTTTAAATCGTTTTGTTTATAGCTATGAAAATAATATGAAATTATGTGTTGAGGTTTAAAAAAATAGCCTAGAATAAAATAAAATGTACCCTTTGTAAAGGACAATAATAAAAATACACCACTATGAATCAAGATTACTTCTGTATTGTACAGGAGTCATCTTCTTTAAATTCCACTGATATCTATAATTATTATAGTACTCCATATATTCAGCTATCTCTCTTTTAACTTCCTCTAGATT
>NZ_JAFFPK010000080.1 GCF_017590215.1 Clostridium sp. CCUG 7971 | reverse complement strand
AAAATGTACCCTTTGTAAAGGACAATAATAAAAATACACCACTATGAATCAAGATGACTTCTGTATTGTACAGGAGTCATCTTCTTTAAATTCCACTGATATCTATAATTATTATAGTACTCCATATATTCAGCTATCTCTCTTTTAACTTCCTCTAGATTATTACAAATTTTGAAATTAACTTCATCCTTAAAATGACCAAAAAATGATTCTTGAGGAGCATTGTCCCAACAATTACCTCGCCTTGACATGGATTGACCCAATCCCATAGATTTAATTTTTTTCTGAAACTTTGGACTTGTATAATGAACACCTTGATCTGAATGTATAAAAGCATCTTTATGAAGGCTATCGCCTATATTTTCACTAAGTATATCTATTGTATCTAATACTATATCTATTTTAAGGTTAGAAGAAACTTTATAAGCCAATATTTCATTTGTTGAAGAGTCCTTAATTGTTGATAAATACGCTCTCTTACTATTATTATAAGTTAAATATGTTATATCAGTAAGTAATACTTTACCAGGTATATCTTGCTTAAACTCTCTATTAAGTAAATTAGGAACTACTGTATGTTCTTTTGTAGCCTTCATCATCCTTTTATAAGCGTTAGCTTTCCTTATAGGACATATAATATCATATTTTTTCATTATTCTTCTTATTCTCTTTAAGTTATACTTTATCCCAAATTCACTTTCTAAAACCATCTTTATTTGCCTAGCACCCTTTTTACGATTTTTAAAATTAAACGCTTTTAGTATGTTTTTCTTAGATATTTCATCTTTATTATTACTTGTTTCTCTCGTATTAATCGAACGTTTAGAGAAATATCTATAGTAACCTGACCTAGATATTCCACTAACTTTGCATAGATAACTTATCATATTTTTTAGCTTATGCTTTTTTATAGTATTAGCAATAGCTATATATTTTTCTTCAATTTTTAATTCTACTTTCTTTTCAACGCCTGCCTTTCTATCATATCTAACTTTTTTAATAATTCATTCTCTGCTTTTAACAATTTCATCTTTGCTTCTAAACGAGCATACTTTTCCTCAAGTGAAAGATTTTTTGTTGTTGGTCTACCCGAACAGTGAGTTCTTTTATCTGTAAGTCTTGATATTCCTCCATTTCTATATAGGCTACGCCATCTTTTACCAATAGATTTTATCCTACCAACACCTAATACTTCTGAATCAAAGCCACATTCATTAAAAATTTGGATAGTTGATTTGCCATTATTATTTTCATCTATAAATAACATTCTAAATTCATCAGTATATGTAATTCCTTTATTAGTCACTTTTTTTACGTATTTATTTTTAGTTAATACTTTAATTTCTTCTTCTGTAAATAGTTTTTTACTCATTATGTCATCCTCCAGCTATTTTATTATACATAAAAAAATCCTATAGAAGGACATTTTATAATTGTCCACTCTATAGGATACATTT
>NZ_JAFFPK010000079.1 GCF_017590215.1 Clostridium sp. CCUG 7971 | reverse complement strand
TTTTTTTATTTTTAACTATATATACGTGGCTATCTGGTAATTTTTCATTTATCTTAAGTGCTAGATTTTTACCATTTTCAGTTATACAAACTATGGCAATTTTAGCCTCTGTACTCATGTTTAAAATCCTTATCATATAACTTTGAGTTATTGTATTCTTTACCTAAAAATCTTCCAACTAGTATTAAAGCTGTTTTTCTTATATTATTTTCTTTTACTTTAACTGCTATATCTTCTAATGTTCCTTTTACTATCTTTTCATCATCCCAAGTTGCTTTATATACAACAGCTATTGGAGTATCCATTGGGTATCCACCAGTATTAAGTCTTTCAACAACTTTTTCTATATCTTGAACTGATAAAAATATTGCCATTGAAGTCTGGTGAGCTGCATAAGACTCTATTGATTCCTTTGATGGTACAGGAGTTCTTCCTTCCATTCTTGTTATTATCACACTTTGAGATATTTCTGGAACTGTATACTCTACTCCTAATGCTGAAGCTGCTCCTAAGAATGAACTAACACCTGGAGTACAATCATAGTCGATTCCTAATTTATATAAGTCTTCAACTTGTTCTCTTATTGAACCATATATCGAAAAGTCTCCTGTTTGTAATCTTACAACAGACTTATTTTCCTTAATTCCTTTTTCCATAACTTCTATTATTTCTTGTAAATCCATGTGAGCACTATTATGTATCTCGCAACCTTCCTTACAGTACTCTAGAAGCTCTGGGTTAACTAAAGATCCAGCATATATAACTACATCTGCATTACTTAAAAGCTTGTATCCTTTTAATGTTATTAACTCTTTATCTCCTGGCCCTGCTCCTACAAAATGTACTTTATTTATCATCTTCATCTACCCCTTTTTCACAAGATATTATGTATATTGGGTTTAGAGGTTTAAAATACTCTCCTCTTCCCAGTTTTTCTAGCTTAGATACATTTAGTACCGAAACATCTATATTTTTAAATCCATATTCTCTTAGTAACTTAAGAGTTTCATTAAATGTTTCTACTATTATAAAGTTTGCTACTAGCCTTCCGCCATCAGCTAACTTTTCTTTTGACCAAATTAATATTTCACTTAAGTTATTACCTGTGCCACCTAAAAAGATTGCATCAACTTGTCCATCTATCTCAACCGGCGCATAACCTTTTATAACTTCTACATTTTTTAATCCAAACTTTTCAACATTTTGATGTACTAAATCTAGTGCATCATCATGTCTTTCTATTGATATAACATCTAAATTTGGATAATTATAAGCTGCTTCTACTGTTACACTTCCTGTTCCTGCACCTACATCTATAAACCTTTTTGAATTAACTAAATCTAGTTTCATTATAGATATTGCTCTAACTTCTTCTTTTGTTATAGGTACTTTCCCTGTTATAAAATCACTATTTTTCATCTAATATCACCACCACACTCATGTCAAATTTATCAATATTTAGTATATCCTTGGGTGTTCCCATTGTTATCTTCTCGTTATCATAAGATAAATTTTCTCCTACAACAACAGTTCTTTCTAAATTTCTATTTATTATTTCTCTACTTATTTCTTTAGGTCCTATTTTGCTATCTGTAACCATACATACTTTTTTATGAGAAAGTATATAATCAAAATCAGGTACTTTTCCGTGGCTACTAGTAATATATAAATCATTCATATCAACATAAATCTTAGAGAATATATATTGAAGTGAGCTTATTCCTGATACTATGTTCAAGTTTTCATTATCTATATTTTTAGATAGGTATCTTCCTATTCCATATATTAACGGATCACCTGAAGCTATTACAGATATTTGTTTATCACTATTGTTATTTATATATTCTAATATTTCTTTCAGATTAGATGCCATTTCTATCTTTTCACCTTTAAAATCCTTGATAGATTCTAAATTTCTTTTTCCTCCAATTAATACTTCAGAGTCTAAAATTAATCTTTCACCCAATTTGGTTATATAGTTTTCATTTCCAGGACCTAATCCTATTATGTTTATCATCTAAATACCTCCACTAGTGAATCTGCATCATCTGATTTTCCAAGTAGTGTTTTATCCATCTTAAACATCATAACTTCAACATCTATTTCTTCATCTAATAGGTATTGATCTATTTTTGACTTACATTTATTACTTATTATATTGTAAATATCTTTATACTCACTTTCATCTATAAGCTCAACTGCTCCTTCAGCAGTTACACATTCATTAATACGTTCTAAAAATTCATATGGCGCCTTCATCATTGCTAAATTTGATACTAATATTTCACTTCTAGCATCAGCTACTTTACTATGAGTATTAAATATACCTGCAGATATTTTTATATATTTTCCTATATGACCTGCCATAAGTATTTTTGTATATCCCATTCTCTGAGCTTCTTTTAACATATATCCTATAAAGTTGCTAGTCCTAACTACATACTTCATATCTAAACCTAGCTTTTCTTCAATAAACTTTTCTCCATGATTTCCAGGAACTAATATTATCTTATCTAGACCTTGCTCTTTTCTCATTTGAAGTTCTATAGATAATGATTTTTTCCAACCTTCATCACTCATCGGCTCTACTATTCCTGTTGTTCCTAGAATTGATATTCCACCTATTATTCCTAATCTTGGATTAAAAGTTTTTTTAGCAACTTCTACTCCTTCTGGAGCAGATATTGTTATTTTTATAGATTTCTCTTCACCTATAGTATTTTTTAAATCATTACCTATAACTTTTTTTACCTCTGTATGTATCATCCTCATAGGAACCGGATTAATTGCGGCTTTTCCAACTTCTACACTTAATCCTTTTTTAGTTACTACACCTACACCAATTCCTCCAGCTACTACGATATCTTCATCTGCTCTGTCTATAAATTCAGCTTTAGCATAAATATGCATAGTATGAGTAGCATCTATGTCATCTCCTCCATCTTTTTCAATAGAACACTGTACATAATCACTACAAATATTTACGTTGTGTACTTTTAATGATAGAGGTATTCCCTTAGGTGTATCTATATTTATTATTTCTATTTTATTTTTTGTAAATAGCATATGAACTGCTGCCTTAGATGCTGCTGCTGCACAAGAACCAGTTGTATATCCTCTTCTATATTTTTTCCCATCAATATATACATACTCTTCCATGGTTACTTCCTACATAGAATATAAAATGGCATTTACTATAGCCGCTGCTAAATTACTACCACCTTTTCTACCTTTAGATATTATGTATGGTATATTAGTTTTTTCTAATTCATCTTTAGATTCTGCCGCACCTACAAATCCAACTGGAACTCCTATAACTGCATCAGCTTCTAGTTTCCCGTCTCTTATCATTTCCATAACCTTATATAAAGCTGTTGGAGCATTTCCAAGAACAAATATTTTTCTTCCAGGATTTCTAGCTGCTATTTCAACAGCTGCCATAGAGCGAGTTGTTCCCATCTCTTTTGCTAAAGAAGCAGTTTCTTCATCAGCTACTAAGCACTTGTATTTGCATCCTAGTGAATCTAATCTTTTTTTATTTATTCCACTTAAAGCCATATTTGTATCTGTATATATAGTTGCATTATTTTTAAGTGCATCTATTAAATTTTCTACTGCCGTTTCTGATATTTTTAATATATCTAAGTATTCAAAATCAGCTGTTGTGTGTATACATCTTTTTATAATTTTTTCTTCAATAGCACCTTTAAACTCATAACCAGGTCTAATATCGTCTATTATTTCTTGAATCATTTCCATACTTCTTTCTTCTATTTTCATAGGATTTTTGATGTATTCCATTCTAATTCCCTCCTAATTCCACCGTCTATTATATTTGATGTATAAATTTTTTTATAAAATGAATCTATATTATTTTCTTTCAATAATTCTATTAATCTTTTATCATTCATACTTTGGTCCAGTAATATTCCAACAACTGTCCCGCTATGAGCAATATTTACTCCATAAGATCCATAGTTTTGAGATATTTCTATAATTTCTTTTAAGCCATCTTTTTTATCTATATTTTCATTGGCTAAGCTACTAAGTGTAGCTGCCTTTCCTACTAAACTTAAATTATTATTTTTTATACCTTCTTCTAGCATATAAAATGCTTCACTTATAATATCTTTGTTTTGGATTTTAATATTTTTGTAATTTGGAGTATTTCTAATTTTCATAGTATCTAATGTTTTATTGGGCTCTAATATTACCACTTTAGAATTTTTAATATTACCTAAGTATTTAATTACTTCTCCATTTAGCGGGTTAAATACCACATTTTTTTCTATATATGTAGAATCTGTTGGCTCTATTGTTGATGCTATATATGATATTTCTTCACTAGTTAAACTCTTTTTTATAAGACTTAATGTAGCTACTATCGTTGCTCCAATATCCGCTGTAGAACTTGCCATACCTTTTCCTATTGGTATCTCGCTTTTTATGTTTAATGATATATTTCGGCTTTCTTTTATCGGTAAAGCAAATCTTTCAAACACTTTTTCTATAGCGCATCTTGATTTACTTGGCCCAATATTTATATTATTTAACCTTTCTTCAACCTCTGCTTTTGAATACATATCTATGGCATATGAGCTTAAATATTCTTCCTGTTCTAAGATACCTTGAACAAATTCTCCACAAGATGCTGGGCATATTCCATAAGATTTCATACTAATCACCTAATATTTTCTTCATGTGCTTTATAAGAATAGTATTTTCCTCATGAGACTTTATCGCAATCCTTATAAAACTATTATCTAATTCTATAAAGTTTGATGCATCTCTTATTAAAATACTCGCTTCTTTAAATAGTTGATCTTTTAATTCATTTGCTTTTCTATTTTTCAATTTAATTAAAACAAAATTTGTATCTGTATCATAAACTACTATGTTATTTATAATTTTTAATTCATCTAACATATACTTTCTTTCTTTTATATAATAGTTTTTACTATCTTCTATATACTTTTTATCATTAAATATATAATTAGATAAATTATCTGCAAATGAATTTATTGTCCATGGTTCTTTATAATTATAAATTTTATCTATTATTTTTTTATTACTAGTTAGTCCATAACCTAATCTTAATCCTGGCATTCCAAAGAATTTAGTAACCGCTTTAAGAATAAATATATTTTCATATCTTTCTATGTATTTAACTAGACTATATTTATCCTCATCTCCAACAAATTCCATAAATGTTTCATCGACTATTAGTAGTTTTTTATTTTCAACCATTAAATTTAATAAATCAGTTAAATCTTGAACTTTTCCATTTGGATTATTCGGATTACATATAAATAAACTATCAAATTTACCTATATTTTCTTTTATAATATTTATATCTATTTCAAAATTATTTTCTTTATCTAAGCTTAAGTTTACAACTTCTAAGTCGTTTAGCCTTGCACTTCTTCCATACTCTGAAAATGTAGGATTTAATATAGCTAACCTACTATCGATACTCTTCATTAATAAGTAAATAATTTCTGTTGCGCCATTTCCAGGTATTATAAACTCTGGTTTAACTCCTATATATTTAGATATATTACTTCTTAAATTTGTATAATTTATATCTGGATAACTTCTACATTCCTTTAGTCCTTCTAAAATATAACTTTCTAGTCCTTGTATTACTTTTGGATTTATATTTGAACTAAAATCTATTATTTCTTTTGGATCTTTATTATACATATTTGCCATATCACAAACATTGGCTCCATGTCCTAAATCTTTCATTTACATCCTCCTAAACTAGCATATTACCTTCCATAGTATTGAAAATACTATTAAAGAAGTAATTGACGATGCATACATTATTTTATTAGTTCTTACTATGTCATCTATTTCTATTTCTCTAAGTTTATCTCCTATTGTTGGCTTATAAACAGCTTTTCCAAAATAGATATTAGTTCCACCTAGCTGTATGCCTAAAGCTCCTGCAACAGATCCTTCTGAATAAGCACAATTGGGGCTTTTATGATTTTTTCTATCTCTAACTGCTATCTTAAAACAATTTTTATAGTTATAAGATAATATTAAGCTACCTATAGTCATTAGTAATACTGAAATCCTAGCAGGTATATAATTTGCAATATCATCTATTTTTGCTGATGCAAATCCTAGATTCATATATTTATCATTTTTATATCCAACCATAGAATCTAATGTATTTATAGCTTTATAAGCCATGGCAAGTGGTGCACCACCTATAAATGCATAAAACATAGGAGCAATTATACCATCAACAGTATTTTCTGCTACAGTCTCCACCGTTGCTCTAATAATTTCACTTTCATTTAAACTTGTTGTATCTCTTCCTACAATATAAGATAGCTGCACTCTGGATTTTTCTAAATCACCACTTTTAAGTACTTCATATATTTTTACAGCTTCATCTTTTAAGCACTTAGTTGCTAATGTTGTATAAACTATAAATGAATTTACAACTATAAATATGACACTATTAAAACTACTTACCTTAACTACTAAGTAAGTTATTAAATATGTTAATCCAACCGTGATAAACCATAATAAAAATCCACCTATCTTTAGAGCTTTATCACTTTTACACATTTTTCTTATATTATTTTCAACTGATTTTATTAATTTTCCTATATATATAACCGGGTGAGGAAAAGAATATGGATCTCCAATAATTAAATCTGTTATATATCCTATAAAAATAGATAATATATTCATATTACTCATTTCCTTTTTCTAGTAAGTTTTTTATACAATTTAAATTATTGAAAAAATGTGTATGTAGATATGTAGCTAAAGTGTTACCTTTGCTATATCCACCTTCCCACTCATCTACGATTTTTTTATCTCTTTCTTTTCTCATTATGTAAGCACAATCTTCATTAGTTTCGAATATAGAATGATGGAACTCATGACCTTTTATAACTTCACCTTTTTTAGATAATATAGTATCTTCTTTTGCTGTTCCAAAACTATATCCAAATCGTCTAAGTGAAGCTGTCATTTTACTATTTCCTTTAAAAATTCCTACCATATCATATTCTTTGTTTTCTTGATCAATTAGTTTTTCTCCTAAGTACATTAATCCACCGCACTCAGCATATATAGGTATTTTTCTTTTATGAGCTTCAAGTATTGATTTTCTCATACTTATATTAGCTTCTAATTCTTTTCCAAATATTTCAGGGAATCCTCCACCTATATAAATATAATCTGCACTAGGAACTTCATTATCTTCCAATGGGCTAAAGTATTTTATATTTAGTCCTAAGTCTCTAAGTAGTTCTATATTTTCTCTGTAGTAAAAATTAAATGCTTTATCATAAGCTATTGCTATCGTTTTGTTTTCTACTTTAGAATTTTTTATAAAACTATCTACTTCAAAGCTAGTTTCAACTTCTTCACTTTCTGAGAGTTCTAATATTCTATCTATATTTATATACTTTTCAATTTCATCTGCAAGATTGTTAAACTTTGTTTTTAAAGAATCTATTTCTACACTAGGTACTAAACCTAAATGTCTTGATTCTAGAGAAAAGTCATTATTTGGAGGGAAATAACCAAGTACTTCAACACCACAATACTTTTCCACTGCGTTTTTTATTATTTCATAGTGTGTTTTAGTTTTTACATTATTAACTATCACACCAGCTATGTTTACATTCTTATCAAGTTCTTTATAACCAAGTACCATAGCAGCACTAGATGCTGCCATAGCTTTTCCGTTAATAACTAATATTACTGGAGACTTTAAAAGCTTTGATGTATAAGAGCTTGTACAATTATCTAAATCTATTCCTATTCCATCATACAGACCCATCACACCTTCAACTACTGATATATCTGCATCCTCTGATGAACTATTAAAAACATATTTAATTTGTTCATCATCTAACATATATGAATCTAAGTTTCTAGAGTGTCTTCCTGTTATGAATGTATGGTATGATGGATCTATATAATCGGGTCCTACCTTAAAAGGCTGGACTTTCATACTTCTTTTAGTAAGAGCTTGCATTATTCCTAATGATATTGTAGTTTTACCTACACCACTATTAGTCCCTGCTATTAATATTTTCTTCATATATTTCACCTATTTATTAATATTTTTAACTCATTATTTCGTATATCTTGTCTATATCTAAATTTTCTCTTAATAAATCAGCTAATTTATCGTATTCATTTTGCTTAAATTCATTAAAAGAAGTTACATTACTATTTATTTTCTCTAATCCCTTAATTTCTCTTATATTATTTAAAAGCGCTCTCGTAAAGTCTATTTCATCAAATATTCCATGAAGATATGTACCTACTACATTCCCTTCTTGATTAACACTACCTTCTAAATAATCAACTACTTCATCTAGATTTTTATTAATATTATTTAAATTTTTTATGTCTTTAGAAATAGATGTTATTCCCATATGTATTTCATAACCTTTTACTTTTTTACCTTCTAGATTTTTCATATATCCACTAAGACCTTCACATATCATTGCTTCAACTTGAGTCGTCGTTTTTTTCATTTCAAATATAGTCTCTGTATCTAAAAGTCCAATTCCATCAAACTCTTCGACTTCACCTTCTACGTGATATGGATCTTTAAGTTTTTTACCTAACATCTGATATCCACCACAGATACCAAATATTAATTTTCCTCTTTTATGTAATTCTTTTATTTGACCTTCTAATCCATTTTCTCTTATATATTTAAGGTCATCTATAGTACTCTTACTTCCCGGTATAATTACTATATCCGGATTTCCTAAAGCTTCTCCGTAGTCTACGTATCTTATGCTTACATCTTCTTGTGTCTCAAATATATTGAAGTCTGTAAAATTAGACATATGTGGAGTTCTAATTATTTCTATGTGTATATCATTTTTATTCATTTGTTTTTTAAATCTAGTTGTTACGCTATCTTCATCTTCAATCTTTATATCACTATAAGGAACTACCCCTAATACCGGAACATCTATAATATCTTCTAGCATTTTTACACCATCTATAAAAAGCTCTTTTTTACCTCTAAATTTATTAATTATAACACCTTTAACTCTTTTCCTTTCTTCGTCACTTAATAAAAGCATAGTCCCTGCAATAGATGCAAAAACCCCACCTCTATCTATATCTCCAACAATTATTACAGGTGCATCTGCAATTTCTGCCATTCCCATATTTGCAATATCATGTTCTCTTAAATTTATTTCAGCTGAACTACCTGCGCCTTCCATAACTACTATATCATGATTATCGCTTAGTTCTTTAAAAATTCCTTTTAACTCCTTAGCTAATTGTGGTTTATACTTATGGTAATCTGATGATGCCATGTCCTCTCTAAGCTTTCCATTTACTATAACCTGACATCTATGATTTCCAGATGGTTTTAAGAGTATTGGGTTCATATTTGCACTTGGCTCTATACCACATGCCTCTGCTTGAAATACCTGAGCTCTTCCCATTTCTAGCCCTTCTTTAGTTATAAAAGAGTTAAGCGCCATATTTTGCGACTTAAATGGAGCAACATTATATCCATCTTGTTTAAATACTCTACATAATCCAGCTACTAAAATACTTTTTCCAACATTTGAAGCTGTACCCTGTAACATTATTTTTTTGCCCACTATTCCACTTCCTTTATTTTATAAAATTCACTTACGTTTCGGATAGATCTATTGTTTTAATTTTCATAATATTTAAAAAGTCCCAACTCTATTAGAGTTAGGACTTTTATTTTGTGTATATATTAAATAAAAATCTTTCACCCCGAAGATCTCATCAATAAATCAAAATTAGGCAGGTCTCCTGGCTCAATATCATCCTACTCCTATACCTTCCCGCAAAATTAGCAGTGGTAGTTTATAGTTTCGTCAATCTTACAGTAGCGGGGGCTGCAAAGGCTTTCAACCTTTTTCCCTATTAATCTTACTTAAGAACCTACTTTGATCTAATATTCGATTTTTAAGGCTAATTAAAGTTTGTATTATTCATGGTGTTTATTACTGCAAATCCATTTTCAACTTCTAAAATAGAAATTGAAGCATTATCAATTCTGAAATTCCAGTGATATTCATAGCTGCTAGATATTAAATGTGTGATTATATTTCTTATAGTTCCTCCGTGTGAACATATCAGAACTGTTTTATCTTTATTATTTAAAATTATTTCATCTACTTCTTTTGCTACTCTACCATATGTCATTATTAAACTTTCGCCATTTGGATATTTATAATTATACCCCTCATTTATCATCTTTTGAAATTCTTCTGGATGTTTAGATTTTATTTCATCAAAAGTCATTCCTTCGAAGTCTCCAAAATTAATTTCTTTTAGATTTTCCTTTTCTATAATGTTCATAGATTTTAAATTAGATAATTCATATACCGTATCTTTTGTTCTTTTAGATGTAGTAGTATATATTTTATCTATATGTACATTTTTCAAATAATTCGTAAGTTTTTTTATTTGCTTCTTACCTTCTTCACTTACCATACTGTCTATATGTCCTGATAATCTAGAGTCTTGATTATCATTAGTTAATGCATGTCTTACTAATATTAACTTCGTCAAGTAATCACCTCTTTTAAGGCTACACTATTAATAGATATATATAAAGTAAATATATAACTTCTCCAAGTTCTATACTACACCCTAATATGTCTCCTGTCACCCCATTTATTTTATTATAAATGTGTTTTTTAAATAAATTGTTAAATATAAAAATTACTATTATGGAACTTAATATCTTAAATATTAATATATTAGTCGATAAAAATAGTAATTTTGGTAAAATTACTGCTAGTAATACTGTATATATTATTGCAGTCATAAACATACCTGTTGTTGCTTTTCCTATAAATAAGTTACCCATACCATTTTTTCTAGGGCTAACTGTTTTATACATTAAGTTAATTACTCCTAGTCTTGAAACTATAGGCATAAAAATTATAAGCCATAGTAATTCTTGATTTATAATACTGTATATAAATCCTATTTTCAATAATATTAGAAATAAGATTGCTAAAAGTGAATTAGTTCCTAATCTTGAATCTTTCATTATTTCTAACATTTTTTCTTTATCTCTGTTGCTATATATAGCATCAAATGTATCCCCAAGACCATCAATATGAAGGCCTCCTGTTAGCAAAACTGATCCTAATGTAATTATTATAGATGTTATAAATGGATCAAATACTAACATAGATGCTAGTCCAAGTAAATATAATAAAACACCTAATACAAAACCTACTAAAGGAAAATAAACTATAGATTTGTGAAAATCTTCATCAAATCCTAGGTTTACATTTATAGGTATTCTAGTTAAAAATTGAAGTATTAATATAAATCTTTTCATAAATTATCCCTTTATCTTCATAGGTATACCACTTACTACAAGGTATACTTCATCACTTTGTGATGCTATTAATTGGTTTATTCTACCTACAATATCTGTATATATACGACTAAGTTTATTAGCTGGGACTACAGCCATTCCTAATTCATTAGTTACAGCAACAAAGTATATATTTGTTTTTTTAACTTCATTTATTAATTTGTTCACTTGGTCTTTTATATAATATTCTAGGTTATTTATTTGTTCTTGGTCAGCTTCATCAATATTTATATCATATGTGAACATTAAGTTATTAACTAGTAACGTTACACAATCCATAATTACAGTATCATGATTTTTAGATAAATCTTGTATTATAGAATATATATCTTTATATATTTCATAAGTTTCCCAATTTTGTGGTCTACTTTCTTTATGTTTCTTTACTCTATCTTTCATCTCATCATCAAAAGGTATTGATGTGGCTATATATGCTGTGCTATTATTTCTATATATACATAGTTTTTCAGCAAAATTACTTTTTCCAGATCTTGCACCGCCTGTTACTAATATAACTTTACTCATTTTTTCTCCAATCCTTAATCTCTATCTACCCAATTTACTTCATCAAATGTAGCCATATTTTTATATGTATAATTAGATGCTTCTATTATGTTAAATGCCAAAGCTGCACCACTACCTTCACCTAATCTCATATCCATATTTAGCAAAGGACTTAATTTTATTATTTCTAAAGCCTTCTCTGTTCCAGCTTCTGCTGATGTATGAGATGCTATCATATACTCTTTAGTTTTTGGATTAATTTTATACGCTAATAATGCTGCTGCATAAGATATAAATCCATCAATTACTACGGGTATTCTATTTGCAGCACATGCTAATACAACTCCAGCCATCGCACCTATTTCAAATCCACCAACTTTAGATAAAATATCAACTGCATCGTCTCTATTTGGTTTATTTAGCTCAATAGCCTTTCTAATAGTTTCCGCCTTATGTTTTAATTTTTCTTTTTTTAATCCTGCTCCTATTCCAGTAACTTCTTGAGGATCACAGTTATCTATAACAGATATTATAGCACTACTTGGCGTTGTATTGCATATACCCATTTCTCCTATTCCTATTACTTTATATCCATTCTTGATGCACTCTTCTGCAACTTCTATACCTATTTCTAAACATCTTATAGCTTCCTCTCTACTCATAGCAGGACCTTTAGCCATATTTGATGTTCCTTTTCTTATTTTATAATCAAGTATACCTTCTAGTTTATGATCACAATTTACACCTACATCCACTGCTATTACATCTGCACCTACAAATTTACTTAATACCCCTACTCCACATATTCCTTTTGCGAAATTAGGAAATTGTAGTTGTGTTATATTTTGTGGATCTGGCGCTACACCTTCTTCATAAACACCATGATCTCCTCCAAAAGCTATTATTGCTTTTTTTGATGTATCAAAATATTTATTTTCATATATACCTGCTAATTGCATACATAGATCTTCTATTTTTCCAAGACTTCCTGTAGGCTTTATAAGTCTATCTAGCCTTTGCTTGGCTTGACTCATAGAGCTTTTATCTAAAGAATATATATTTTTTGATATATTTTCTAGTAAACTCATATTCTACCTCCTCTAAATATATTTAGTTTATAAAAATAATTTACCTAGCCATAGGCTAGGTAATATTTTTAAATATTATATTTACCTTGTCATTATGTGCTATTGATTTAGTAAAATATGTTATAGTTTTGAATTCTACATATTATTACTATATCCTCTATTATTTACGTTAATTTTGACAATAAATTATATTTTTAGTATTAAATTTTATAAGTTATGTGATACTTTTAAAGCATTGTAAATTGCATTTAATGTATATTCTATATCTTCATCTGTATGAGCATTAGATAAGAACATAGCTTCAAATTGAGTTGGCGCAAGTAATATTCCTTGCTTTAATAATTCTTCAAAGTATTTATTAAATTTAGTCACATCACATTTTTTAACATCATCATAATTATTTATAGGCCCTTTTGCAAAGAATAAACAAACTAATGAACCAGCTCTATTTACTGTGTAGTCTAATCCAAGTTTTTCTATATTAGATTTTAATCCTTCTTCTAATTTTATAGCTTTTCTTTCTAATTCTGTATATATTTGTGGATTATCTCTTAATATTTCTAAGTTCTTTTTACCCATATACATAGCTAAAGGATTTCCTGATAATGTTCCCGCTTGATACACTGGCCCAATAGGAGATACCATACTCATTATTTTCTTTGTTCCTCCGTAAGCTCCAACAGGTAATCCTGCACCTATTATCTTCCCGAAACATACCATATCTGGTTTTATTCCAAAGTATCCAACTGAACTACTATAATCTAATCTAAATCCAGTTATTACCTCATCAAATATTAAAACTGATCCATACTCTTTAGTTATATCTCTTAATAATTGTAAGAATTCTGGTTTACCTGGAACAACTCCCATATTACCAGAAACTGTTTCAACTATTATTGCAGCTATTTCATGACCTTGTTCTTTAAATATATCTCTAACCGCATCTAAATCATTATATCTACATACTAAAGTATCTTTTACAACATCATCTGGAACACCAGGGCTTGTTGGAACTCCGTATGTAATTGTACCCGATCCAGATTTAACTAATAATGCATCTGAATGTCCATGATAACATCCTTCAAATTTTAATATTTTATTTCTCTTTGTATATGCTCTTGCTACTCTTAGCGCACTCATTGTAGCTTCAGTTCCAGAATTAACCATACGAACTTGATCTATAGCAGGATACGCTTCTACGATTATCTTCGCCATATCTACCTCTATAGCAGTTGGTACCCCATAACTTGTTCCTTTTGCTACTACTTTTTCTATACCTTCCACTATTTCCCTAGGACTATGACCTAGCATAAGCGGTCCCCAAGAACATATATAATCTATATACTCATTTCCATCTACATCATATATTCTACTTCCATGAGCTCTATCTATAAATATAGGATCTAATCCAACTGATCTAAATGCTCTAACTGGACTGTTAACTCCTCCTGGTATATATTTTATTGCTTCTTCATATATCTTTAGTGATTTTTCATTCTTCATCTATGTTACCTCCTAAGGTCTAAACCTCAAATAATTCTTCAACTAACTTAATATATTCTTCTCTTTTACCTTTATCTTTTATTTGCTTTAGGTTGATTATCGGTTCTCTTATAAGCCTTTTTAGTGCCGAAGTCATCATCTTATCGATTATCTTTTGTTCTCTTGAATCTAGATTTACTTTTCTAAAAATATAATCTAGAGTATCTTTTCTAATTTCAACACACTTATCATTTAAAGATTCTATCGTAGGGTCTATGTGAGTTGAGTCTAACCATTCTTCAAATTCATTTATTTTTTCATCAATAATTGATTGACATCCAATTGCTATTTTTTTTCTTTTCTCATCATTTTTGTCATGTATCTCTTTTAGATTATCTATATCATAAACTTCTACGTTATCTAATTCATTTATTTTAGGATCTACATCCCTAGGAAGTGCTATATCCATCATATATACTTTTTTATTTAGTTTTGGCATTTCATCATATTTAACTACTATATGAGGAGAAGCTGTCGCACTTATAACTATATCTACATCCTTAATTATTTTATATCTATCACCATATTCTATCGGTATAATATTTTTATAATCACTCTTTATTTCTTCGACTTTGCAATGACTACGATTAGATACATAAATATTATTTATTTTTTGTTCTTCTAAATGCTTCATAGTTAACTTACTCATTTTACCTACGCCAATTACTAAAGCATTTTTTCCCTCTAAGCTACCTAGTTTTTCCTCTAAGAATTTTACACCTATGTAACTTATAGATAACGGTTGTTGAGATATCTTTGTAGTACTTTTTATTTCCTTAGCTGTTGTTATTGCTTCCCTAAATAGTTTGTTAAATATTTTTTTGCTAGCACCAAGTTGCATTGAGAATTCATGACCATCTTTTACCTGACCAAGTATTTGGTCTTCTCCTAATACTATAGAATCAAGCCCTGCTGTAACATTAAAAATATGTTCTACAGCTTCTCTATTTGTCTTAGAAAATAAATATTCTTTTATATTTGAAGTATTGAAGAAATTTTCATAGAAATCTTCTAATGTTTTAATTTTTTCATTAATATCTTTGGAATGTATATATATCTCACTTCTATTACATGTAGATAAAATAATAACTTCTTCTATATCCTTATCTAGTAGAAAATTTATTGCTTCTATTTTTTGTATATCTGTAAAAGACACGCATTCTCTTATATTTATGGGAGCTAAATTATGGTTCACCCCTACAACTCCTATATTCATAGCTAACCTCCAAACTACTTTAGTTATTAATTTCACTATTTATAGTATAACTCTACAAATTGTTTTTGTAAATTTTAACGACCTTTTTTAAGGTAAAAATTTCATTTTGAACCATTCGTAACGAATTATTTATAAAAAAAAGCAGAAAATTTATAATTTTCTGCAATAAAAAAGATTACGTGGCTATGTCTTACTCTCCCAGGCAGTTGCCCACCAAGTACCATCAGCGCTAAAGAGCTTAACTTCTGTGTTCGGAATGGGAACAGGTGTATCCTCTTTGCTATAATAACCACATAATCTTTATGGAGCGGGTGAAGGGGATCGAACCCTCACAGCCGGCTTGGAAGGCCGGAACTCTACCATTGAGCTACACCCGCAATTTTAGAGTTAATACTCTGAAAACTGCAAACATTTA
>NZ_JAFFPK010000078.1 GCF_017590215.1 Clostridium sp. CCUG 7971 | reverse complement strand
GCTGAAGATGAAAATGCCTCTAAATTAAAATCAGATTTACAAAAAGAAATTAATTATTAGTATTAATATATTAATTTCAATTCCACATATTAAAAATTCGTCTTTGTGAGGGCGAATTTTAATATAAATAAATTCTAATCTAAGTAATCTCTAAGTTTTTTAGATCTACTTGGATGTCTTAATTTTCTTAATGCTTTAGCTTCAATTTGTCTTATTCTTTCTCTAGTTACATCAAACTCTTTACCTACTTCTTCAAGAGTTCTTGCTCTTCCATCTTCAAGCCCAAATCTTAACTTTAATACTTTTTGTTCTCTTTCGTTTAATGAACCTAATACGTCCTCTATTTGTTCCTTTAATAAAGAGTATGCAGCAGCTTCAGCTGGTGCTGGTGCATCATCATCTGGTATAAAGTCTCCTAAATGACTATCTTCTTCTTCTCCTATTGGAGTTTCTAAAGATACTGGGTCTTGAGCTATTTTCATTATCTCTCTTACCTTTTCTTCAGTCATTTCCATTTCTTTAGCTATTTCTTCTGGTTTTGGATCTCTTCCTAATTCTTGAAGTAATTGTCTTGATACTCTTATTAATTTATTTATTGTTTCAACCATATGAACTGGTATTCTTATTGTTCTTGCTTGGTCAGCTATAGCACGAGTTATAGCTTGTCTTATCCACCAAGTTGCATAAGTACTAAATTTGAATCCTTTAACATAGTCAAATTTTTCAACTGCTTTTATAAGACCTAAGTTTCCCTCTTGTATTAAATCTAAGAAAAGCATTCCTCTACCAACATATCTTTTTGCTATACTTACAACAAGTCTTAAGTTGGCTTCTACAAGTCTTTGTTTAGCTATTTCATCACCTTCATGCATCCTTCTAGCCAATTCAACTTCTTCATGTGGCTTTAGTAATGGTATTTTACCTATTTCTTTTAAATACATTCTAACAGGGTCATCTATACTTATACCTTTTGGTAAAGATAAATCTATCGGTTCTAAATCCATTTGGTTTTCTTCTTTAGATAGTTCTTCATCCACACCTTCATCTAGATTTTCCATATCTAATTCGTCATCTACCGAAAAATCAATTTCTACTTTATCATTTTTTGTTTCCGTTACTTCTATACCTAAGTTTCCTAATGTTTCATAAAGATTTTCTATTTGATCTTTATCTAAATCAGTTTCTGAAAAAGCTTCCATTATTTCAGCAAGAGTAAGAGATCCTTGCTTTTTACCTTTTTCTATTAAACTTTTTGCCGTTATCCTTTTTGATTCTTTTTTACCGTTTTTATTTTCCATACTCGCGCCTCCTTCCTTATTATAGTTTTTGTAGTGTTCTTCTTATTTCAACTATTTTTAAAGCAATTTCCATAATCTTACCATCTACCTCTTTCGCATCATTATTGTGTTTATTATCTTCAAGTGTCTTTTGTTCTTCTAGCAATATATTAATTTTTTCGTGAAGATTATTTTTCTTCATATTTTTTACTATTTCATCTATATTTTTAACATTATTTAAGTTCATATTATCTAAAGATATGCTCTCTAAATCTTTCAAATATTCTTCGGATATGTTTAAACTTTTAATTTTGTCAATAGTTATTTTATCCAATTCTTGATTTTTAATTATAAAATTTAAAATTTCTTTACTATCTTTTGATAAAAAATCATTTTCGTCAAGCCTTAATAATGCAATTTCTCTAAGATTTTTATCTTCTAGCATTATTTTTATAAGATTTTCCTCAACAATTTTTTTACCACCTATTATTGTCTTTGGTTTTTCAATAACTTTTTCTTCTTTTTTATTTGGATATTTTTGATATTTTTTATTTCCTATCTTATTATAATTTTTACCATATACTTCTCTTTTTATAGATTCGGCACTTATGTCAATTTGGCTGCTTAGGTATTTAGTATAGTAGTCTATTTCAACAGGACTTTTTATTCCTTTTATAATTTTAGAAGCTTCTTTCGCAAACTTCACCCTATCATCATCTTTTTGCACATCAAATTGCATTTTAAGATTATCTATTTTAAATTTTATTTGGTGAGTGGAAAGTTCCATAGCTTTCTTAAATTCTTCTAATCCATACTTTCTTATAAATTCATCTGGATCTTTAGTTTCTTTTAGATCCAATATTTTAATATTCATATCTAACTTATTAAGTATTTCTATAGCTCTTAAAGTTGCTTTGACTCCTGCTTCATCTGAATCATAAGATATAATAGCCGTATCTGCATATCTTTTAATTAGCATTCCTTGTTGCTCTGTTAATGCTGTTCCAAGTGTGGCCACTACGTTTTTTATTCCATATTGATAAAGTGATATTAAGTCCATATATCCTTCAACTAAGACTATAGTTCTATCAGCTATATCTTTTCTTGCAAAATTTAGACCATATAAATTTTGTCTCTTATTAAATATTAAAGTATCTGGAGAATTTAAGTATTTAGGTAAAGAGTCATCTAATACTCTTCCACCAAAGCCAATTACGTTACCTCTATAATCAAATATTGGAAACATTACTCTATTTCTAAATTTATCATAGGCTTTATTTCCTTCTTTGGTATATGTTATTAAACCACATTCTGATAGTTCTTCTTTTGTATATCCTTTAGATTGTAAGTAATCCATAAGAGCATTCCATGATGCTAATGAATATCCAAGTCCAAACTTTTTTATTATTTTATCATCTAGCCCTCTATTTCTTAAATATTCATACCCATGATTTTTACTACTTCCTAAATTTGCGAAATAGAATCTAGCTGCTTCTCTATGTATGTCTTGGAATTTATTGATTTTTTCCATTCTGATTTTTGTCTCTTCGTCCATATTAGTATTAATTTCAACACCACATTGTTTTGCTAATAATTTAAGTGCATCCATAAATTCTAAATTTTCCATACTCATGACAAATTTTATTACATCTCCACCTTCTCCACACCCAAAGCATTTATACATTTGCTTTTGTGTACTTATGTAGAATGATGGTGTTTTTTCGCCATGGAAAGGACATAATCCCTTAAAATTTGACCCTGATGGTTTTATGGCCATATACTGTGATATAACATTTGCTACATCACATCTACTTTTGACTTCTTCTATTATTTCTTTTATATCATTCATATTATCACCTTCTGGTGTAATTTTTGTCTAACATATCTATTTTACATTATATTATAAATTTGTCAAATACACATTATACAGATTTCGACTTTTTTTGTTAATATCCTTCTTAAAAATCGATTTTTTTTTACTTTTTTCATTTTTTTATAAATTTGTACATATATTTATTGATTATATACATAAATTTAGATAATTAGACTATTACAAATATGTGCTTATTTTAATAATTTTTTTATTTAAAATTAAAATTTTTGTACTTTTAGATTTGCTAATTTAATTTTTCCTATTTTAATTAGATTTACCCATATTTTTTGACATTTAAATAATTTTTATCTTATACTTATATTTTTATAAATTTAGTAAAAAATAAAAAGAGGCTATAGCCTCTTTTTATTTTATAGAATTCATTAAATCTTCAAATTCATTAAAATGAAGTGATTGCATTCCATCTGATAATGCATTGATAGGGTCTGGATGTACTTCAACCATTATTCCATCAGCACCAGCTGCAAGTGCAGCTATAGACATTGGTTTTACTAAATATCTAATTCCACATGCATGAGAAGGGTCTACTATTACAGGAAGTCCCGTTTCTTTTTGAATTATAGGAACTGCTGCTAAGTCTAATGTGTTTCTAGTATAATCATTATATGTTCTTATACCTCTCTCACACATTATAATATTTTGATTACCTTCTATAGCTATATATTCTGCTGCTCCTATCCATTCACTAATTGTAGAACTTAAACCTCTTTTTAACATAACAGGTTTATTTTGTTTTCCAACTTCAGTTAATAATGTGAAGTTTTGCATATTCCTTGAACCTATTTGAATTATATCTGCAACTTCGCATAACTTGTCCATTTCTCTTACATCCATTAGCTCAGTTATTACAGCTAGACCAGTTTCTTGTTTTACTGCTTTTAATATTTCAAGTCCTTCTTCCTTTAATCCTTGGAACGAATTGGGAGATGTTCTTGGTTTGTAAGCTCCACCTCTTAATATGTTTGCTCCATTACTTTTAACAAATTTAGCTGTCTCTAATAACTGTTCGTAACTTTCAATAGCACATGGTCCCGCCATTACAAGTTTATTTTCTTTTACTATTAGTTTATTTCCATTACTATCTATTTCAAATTTTAAATTTTCATTAAATAGGTTTTTTTTCATCACCTATATACTCCTTTACTTCGTCTCTTTCCTCATTTGTCAAAGAGTTTAAGTACTCACTTATTACTTTTCCCTTTATAAAAAGATTTTGATTTAAATCCATTAAAGGTATAAGCACAAATGCTCTCTCACTTATTCTTGGATGAGGCAGAGATAAATTTTCATTGTTTAATATTATATCATTAAAAAATAATATATCAACATCTATAGTTCTGGGTCCCCATCTTATTATTCTCTCTCTATTTAACTTTTTCTCAACTTCTTGGCAAACTTTTAATAGCCCATATTCATCTAAAGAAGTTTCTATCTCTAGACATAAGTTTAAAAAATCTGCTTGATCTGTATATCCCCATGCTTTTGTTTCATATAATTTTGACTTATTTGTAATCTCTATATTATTATTATTTGATAATATCTCACACGCACTACTTATATAGTCTAGTCTATCTCCCATATTAGTTCCTAGTCCTAGGTAAGCTTTATTCATACTTTGCTCTCCTTATTTCTACTCCAAAGTAATCATATATACCATTTACTGGAGCTTCAGGTTTTTTAACTCTAACCATTACTTCTTTTATAAGTTCAAATTTTGAGAGTACTTCATTTGATATATTTTCAGCTAAACTTTCAATTAAATTAAATCTTTTATTTTCTGCTATATCTTTTACTACTTCATATACATCCGCATAACTAACCGATTTAGTCATATCATCAGTATTTCCTGCTTCTCTTGTGTCTAAGTAAAGTTCCATATCTATGAAAAATTTTTGACCTAATACATTTTCTTCTTTTAAAACTCCATGATATCCATAAAATCCTAAATTATTTAATAATATTTTATCCATACATTCCTACCTTCTATATATGGCATCTGCCATTTTAGCCGCTCTTAAATTTTCTTTTATATCATGAACCCTAACTATGTCTACTCCGTCTCTAATACCTAAAACAGTTGTAGCTATAGTTCCTTCAACTCTTTCCTTTGGTTCAACATTTAATACATTTCCTATTACAGACTTTCTTGATGTTCCAAGAAGTATAGGGTATCCTAATTCATTTAGTTCATCTAATCTTTTTAATACTTCTAGATTTTGTTCAACTGTTTTCCCAAATCCAATTCCTGGGTCTAGTACTATTTTTTCTTTATCTATGCCTGCATTTATTCCAATCTCAATACTTTCAGTCAAGAACTCCTTTATAGATTCCATTATATCCTTATCATATTCAGTTCCATCTTGGTTGTGCATTATACAAACGTGTGCATCATGTTTGGCAATTACATTTGCCATATTTTCATCTTTTCTTAAACCCCATATATCATTTATCATTTCAACACCTAATTCAAGTGCACCATCTGCAACTTTTGATTTATAAGTATCTACTGATATTGGTACTTTTACTTCTTTTTTAAGTTCTTTTATTATTGGTATTATTCTTCTTAATTCTTCATCTTCATCTACATATTTATGACCTGGTCTAGTTGATTCTCCACCTAAGTCTATCATATCTGCACCTTCATTTATCATATCTTTAGCATGCTTTATAGCAGTTTCAACGCTATTAAAGTTTCCTCCGTCAGAAAAGCTATCAGGAGTAACATTTAGTATTCCCATTATATAAGTCTTCTTACCGTAATCAAACATTTTATCTATTCTCCTATTTAACTATCTCATATTTATTAAACTCATAGCTTCTGCTCTTACTGCTATATCTTTTTCAAATATACCTCTTACAGCTGATGTTATAGTTTTAGACCCTGGCTTTTTAACACCTCTCATTGTCATACACATATGTTCTGCTTCTACAACAACTACTACACCATATGGCTGTAATTCTTCCATTATTATATCTGCTGCATCTTTAGTTATTCTTTCTTGTAATTGAGGTCTCTTTGCTAGCGTTTCTATTACTCTAGCAAGTTTAGAAAGTCCTGTTAATCTACCATCTTTAGGTAAATATGCTATATGAGCCTTTCCAAAGAACGGTACTATATGATGTTCACAGCATGAATAGAAAGGAACATCTTTTACTATAACTAATTCTTCATGTTTTTCTTCTTGGAAAACAACCTTTAAATGATCTTTTGGATCTTGGTGAAGTCCTTCAAATATATCTTCATACATTCTAGCTACTCTATCTGGTGTATCTATTAATCCTTCTCTATTAGGATCTTCTCCTATAGCTTCTAATATATCTCTAACTGCATTTCTTATTTTATCTTTATCTACTTTGCTCATTGGCTTAACCCCCGTATTAGTAAGTTATCTTCATATTTTTACTTATTTGTATATTATCAAAAACATAATTATAAACATTCACTAAATCTTCATATCTATAATTTTTGTATATATTTTGTATTAAGTTAAAGAGTTCTTCATTTTCTTTTTTTAAAGTTTTAATCAATTTTTTATCCTTTGGAATCCACTTATTATTTATACTAAAATACCCAACTATTATATCTTTTAAATATAAATTAGTCAAAAATTCATATTCATAATTTTGGTATGCTTCTTTAATCCTTAACCTTTGAATTTTAGACTCTATTTCGGATTTTAAAAATGATTTTTCTTCTTTTGATAGTCCATTTGGACCCTCTGTATACTTTGATTTACATAAACTAATTAAACTCTCAGATATATTATTTTTATCATATACAATTTTAGCATCTTTCATTTCATTTAAGAAAAAGTATTCTTTACTATTTACAAAATATTTTACTCCATCTTTTGAAAAATAATTTATATCAAACTCTATCCCCTGTACTTCTTTTATTATCCTTATTTGATTCTTATCTTGGTTTGAAAACACAAATATATCAATATCATTTATCTTAGTATCTTCTAAGCTCAAATCATATGATTTTGCAGAACCTACTAAAAAAATCGCTTGTGTATTTTCATTTTTTATTATATTTTTTACTTCTTCTTTATATATTTCATAAATCTTACTTTTCATTTTTTCTCTCCACTAACTTTCATTTAAATAAGTTAGTATTTTTTCAAATAATTTATTTTTTTCATCATAAATAATATCTTCTATTTGTATAACTTTCATAGCTCCCATAAGAGCATTTGTCACAAATACAAAGTCAAAGTTTTTAATTTCTTCTATATTTATAAGAGATTCTCTTACTGTTATGTTAAATTCGTCACAAACCTCTAAAATCCTTCTTTTTGTTGTTCCGCTTAATATTGGTAAATCATTGCTTGGAGTATATAAAACATCCTCTTTTATGAAGAATATATTGCTCATAGAACACTCTAATATGTAGTTATTCATATCCGTAAATATACCATCATTAAATCCATAATTATTTGCATAGTTTTTAGTATATATATTTTCAAAATAATTAGTTGTTTTATGCTTATAAAGTATACTATTTCCTCTTTCTATAGGAGAAATATTTAACTTAAATCCTTGTTCATAACTTTTATTATTATAAGGTATATCTCTAGTTGATATATTATATCCTTCATCAAATATAGTTAATCTTAATGCTTTATTACAAATATTATGTTCTTTTATATAATTTAAGATTTCAGACTCTAAGAACTCCCTTTTATAATTTATATTAATATTTAATTCTTTTATAGAATTAAATATTCTATCCATATGTAAACTTAAATTCGCTTTACCTTCTTTTACTTTAATAGTTTCAAACAATCCGATACCAAATTTAGCTAAGCTACTTTCAAAGGATAAATTATTCTTCATAATATCCTCTTAATGCTTTCATTATAGACTGTGCTTTATCTAGAGTTTCTTGATACTCATCTTCAGGGTTTGAGTCCCAAGTCATCCCTCCTCCAACTTGGAAGTATACATCATTGTTTTGTTTGATAACTGTTCTTATTGCAATATTTAAGTCCATATCTCCATTAAATCCAATATAACCTATAGATCCTGTATACACATTTCTTTGAGTAGGCTCTAATTCATCTATAATTTCCATAGCTCTAATCTTTGGAGCTCCTGTTATAGATCCTCCAGGAAATGTTGCTTTTATAATATCTACACAACTTTTATTACTTTCTAGTTCTCCTACTACTGTAGCAACTAGATGATTTACATTTGCATACGGCTCTATTACAAATAATTCTGGTACTTTTACACTACCTATTTTTGATACTCTTCCTATATCATTTCTTTCTAAATCAACTATCATAAGTAGTTCCGCTCTGTCTTTTTCACTATTAACTAATTCTTCTTGAAGTCTTAAATCTTCTTCTATAGTTTTCCCCCTTGGTCTTGTACCTTTTATCGGTCTTGTCTCAATATTTTTATTTATGCATTTTATGAATCGCTCTGGTGAATTTGATAGGATATTGCTTTGTTCAAAGTTTAAAAATGCTCCAAATGGTGCAGGACTAACTCTTCTTAAGTCTCTATATAATTCAAAGCTTGATAAGTTTGTTTTTCCACTAAATCTTTGTGTTAGATTCGCTTGATAAATGTCACCTTGTTTTATGTAATTTTGCACTTTTCTAACTGCATCTTCAAATTCTGACTTAGTAAAATTAGATTTTAATTTGATAGGTTCAACTTCTTTTTCTTCATAACAAATTTTATCTATGCCTAAATTTTGGGCTTCTACTATCTTTTTTTCTATTTCAAGTATTATTTTTTCTTCTTTATTTAAATCTAAGTTCGGTGTAGCTATATATGTTTTTTCTTCTAAGTGATCTATTACTATTACATGATCATATAGTCCAAAATATAACTCATATACATTAGTATCATCAATAGCAGTTCTAGGTAGCTTTTCTATATAATTACCTAAGTCGTATGATAAATATCCTACAGCTCCTCCTATAAATGGAAGATGTGTATTATTTTTTACTTTATGCTTATCTAATTCTATTTGTAAGTTATCAAGTGGATTATTTTCACTATTTTTATATTTTAATACTTTAAATGGATTACTTCCTATAAATGAATATCTTCCTAATTTTTTAGGATCCATCGCACTATCTAATATAAAACTATCTTTCTCATCTTTAAATATTGTAAATATTTCAAAAGAATTTAAACTAGTTTTTATCTCTTTTATCATATTAATCACCTACCTTAGTTCTTGCTTTTTCTATAAAGTTTTTAAGTATTTCATGCCCTTGTTCTGATAAAATAGCTTCTGGGTGAAATTGTACACCTTCTATTAGGTATTTTTTATGTCTAATCCCCATTATTTCATTTTTATTGGTCATAGCTGTTACTTCTAGTTCTTCTGGTAAGTTATTTTCATCTATTATTAATGAGTGGTATCTAGTTATATTTAAAGGATTTTTTAACCCTTCAAATACGCCTTTATTATTATGTTTTATGCTATGCACTTTTCCATGAACTGGCTCACTTGCTTTAATAACATTTCCACCAAATACATGTCCTATAGTTTGATGACCTAAACAAATTCCAAGTATTGGTTTTTTGCCTTTAAATTCATTTACTACATCTATACATATACCTGACTCTTTCGGCGAGCAAGGTCCAGGAGATAAAATTATTATTTCTGGATTTAACTTTTCAATATCTTCTATACTTACTTCATCATTTCTCTTTACTACTACCTCTTCTCCTAATTCACCAACATATTGAACTAAGTTATAAACAAACGAATCGTAGTTATCTATCATAAGTATCATTTCTACTTCCCCCCTGGTTTTGCTTTTAGTATTAAATTTTTTATATACATTTTTTTTCATATATAAACTTTTTCAATCATATATTGACTATATATATTAGCTATATATTTTTAATTATATAGTCTTTTAGAAATGTATGTCAACGAAGTTATTTTTTCAAAAAATTACAACTAATTCACATAGTATATTTATTTATTTTGTACAAAAACTAACTAACAAACATCTCATTTTTGGAGGTTAAAAAATGGATAAATACATTATTATAAGATCAGATACTAAATCTATATCTCCTCCTATGTCAAAGCAGGAAGCTATAAAAAAACTTAAGCAATATGATAAAGATGGTATTTGTAGTTACTTAATTCATAGAGATATATCTTTTGATAATTCAGCTAACCCTAATCTTTATAAATAACAAAACAAAGAGAAGCTATATGCTTCTCTTCGCTATTTTATATCCAGAATTATAATACTTGTCTTTTTTTCCCTTTTGTTCTCTAGCTTTTATTAATTCATTAATTTTGCTTATATACTTATCATCATCACTTATTCTTATTAAACTAGATAAGTAATAACCATCTGTACTCTTTGGAACTTTTTTATTTATTACTAAATCTATAGCTGTTTTAGCAGCTTCAAAGTGCTTAAGATGGGTATGACCTTCTTGAAAACTTTTTTTGGTATTATATACTATATAACCTTCTTTCACTTGGAATATCATAAATTCTTTTCTCTCATAAATTTTATTATACATTTAATCAATCCTTTTCAAGATAGTCTTACTATATAATATATTAATTTCTCCTTAAAATGTTTTATGTTTTATATATTAAAATATATTATGTAGAATATAGAAATAATATAAAACTGGTTTATTGTTCTATACCGTATATATATTCTTATAAATTTTCTTATATTACTTCTTTTACTTAAATTAAATATATTTAACTTATATTTAAAATTTAATAAACAATTAAAAAAGAGTCTCTATTATAGAGACTCTTTTTTAATTGTTTATTAGTTCTGATACTGTTACAAATTTAAAACCTTTTTCTATCATTTTTGGTATTAATAAATCTAGTGCTTCAACAGTATTATCAGTAGCATAATCATGTAATAATACTATATCACCATTTTTCACATTATTCACTATAGTATCTGAAATTTGAGATGCCGGTGGGTTTTTCCAATCCTTTGCATCAACAGTAGTCCATAAAACAATTTTGTATCCTAATTTTTTAGCTATTTCAGATAATGATTTTTCATTATAACTTCCAAATGGAGGTCTAAATAAAGTTGTTTTTTTACCTATGTGCTTCATTAAAGTTTCTTCACATTTTAATATTTCTTCTTCAATTTGTGAACTACTTAAGTTGCTTATATCTGGATGACTAAAAGTATGATTACCTATTTCATGTCCTTCTTTATTTGCTCTAATTAGTGGATTTGTATACCAATTAGCATGCTTTCCTGCAATAAAGAAAGTTGCTTTTACATCATATTTTTTTAGAACATCTAAAACTTGATTTGTTTCTTTAGGATGTGGTCCATCATCAAATGTAAGAGCTATAAGTTTTTTATCTCTAGATCCATTTCTTACAAATACTTCTTCATCTTTAACTGCATATACAGATAAACTTAAGCCTAGAATAAATGTTAAACTTAATATTGCTACTAATGCTTTACTTTTTTTATTATGTCTCATGATAATGACTTCCTTTCATTCCTTTATCTATATATAGAAATTCTGAGTATAATATATAGTATAATGTCCTCCAAATACTACACCTACTCCTATATATTTATAATCCCCTAAAATATTTTTTCTATGACCCTCAGAATTCATCCACGCTTCATGTGCATATACTGCACTAGTTTGACCTGCTGCGATATTTTCTCCGGCTCCCATGTAAAATATTCCTTGCTTTTTCATTCTGTCAAAAGGACTTTCATTATTTTTATTTACATGATCAAAATAATTTTGTTCCATCATATCTTCACTATGATATCTAGAACTTAAAGTTGCTTTTTCACTGTATTTTAAAGAATTTAATCCATTTTGCAATCTAGTACTATTAACTAAATCTATAGTTTGCAATTCAAAGCTTCTCGTAAGATTTTCACTACCTTTTGGATACATCCCATTTAAACTTTCTTCCGCTTGTTCTGATACAACTTGATATGAGCGCACTCGGTTATTTTCATAAATATCATAAAATACAGTAATATATTTATTATCTATATTGATTATGTCATATTGGTCATTAGAATTTATTATGTATCTAGTATTGCCTTTTTTCTTATATTCTAATGGCTTGTAATTTTTTCTTACAAATTCTTTATTGTCATTTATTTTTATATTTTCTAATTCAATAGAGTTTATAGAATTACTATAAATTGCAACTACTTTTTCTCCTTCTATCCCGATCATTGCAAAATCTTTTTCATATCTATTATATACATACCAACTAAAGGAATATTCACTATTATCAATTCTATCCGGACTTCCAATTAAACTTACTAGATATTCTTTACTATCTCCTAATTTTATCTTTTCAAGATTTTTTATATTAAATTTAATTTCATCAGTAGTTTTATTTATTTTCTGATCTAAGACTTTAGTTTCTTTAGATATATTTTCATTAAATATCCCTTCTTTTAAATCAGAATTATAAAAATAAACACCTAATAAAATTATTAATACGAATATTATTTTTTTCAATTTATCACACTCCAATAAATTTTTACTATTTAACATAGTGTACACTTATAAGATATTCATACTATTATTTTTTAATAATTATATTTTAGTGTCTATTTTGTTACTATTTTCAATACAAAAAGCCCCTAAAATTTAGGGGCTCTTAATATATTAAAATTCTGCATTCTTTGGAGTTCTTGGGAATGGTATTACGTCTCTTATATTTGCCATACCAGTCATATACATTATTATTCTTTCAAATCCTAAACCGAATCCTGAGTGAGTAGCTGTTCCGAACTTTCTAAGTTCTAAGTACCACCAGTAATCTTCTTTATTTAATCCCATTTCATCTATTCTTTCAAGTAATTTTTCTTCTCTTTCTTCTCTTTGAGAACCACCAACTATTTCCCCCACTCCTGGTACTAGTAAGTCCATAGCTCTAACTGTTTTTCCATCTTCATTCATTCTCATGTAGAATGCTTTTATATCTTTTGGATAATCAGTAACAAATACTGGTGCTTTAAATATTTGTTCAGTTAAATATCTTTCATGTTCAGTTTGAAGGTCGTCTCCCCACTTAACTGGGTATTCAAATTCATAACCTGATTTTTGTAACATTTCGACTGCTTTAGTGTAAGTAAGTCTCGTAAAGTCTGAGTTTACTACATTATTTAATCTATCTAATAATCCTTTATCTATGAAACTATTAAAGAATTCCATTTCTTCTGGAGCATTTTCCATTACGTAGTTTATAACGTATTTTATCATATCTTCAGCAAGTTCCATATTGTCTTCTAAGTCAGCAAAGCATATTTCAGGCTCTATCATCCAGAATTCTGAAGCATGTCTTTGTGTAAATGAGTTTTCAGCTCTAAATGTTGGTCCAAATGTATAAACATTTCTAAATGCTAATGCCATTATTTCTGCATTTAATTGACCAGAAACTGTTAAGTTTGCTTCTTTCCCGAAGAAATCATTGCTATAGTCAACTTTTCCATCTTCAGTAGTAGGTATGTTAGTTAAATCCATAGTTGTTAATCTAAACATTTCCCCAGCACCTTCACAGTCGCTCCCTGTTATAATTGGTGAGTGAGCGTATACAAAGTTTCTATCTTGGAAGAACTTGTGTATAGCATACGCTGCTAAAGATCTTACTCTAAATACAGCTGAGAAAGTATTACTTCTTGGTCTTAAGTGAGCTATTGTTCTTAAGTACTCAAGAGTATGTCTTTTCTTTTGTAGTGGATATGAACTATCTGACTCACCTTCTACCACTATGTTTGTAGCTTGTATCTCTACAGGTTGTTTAGCTCCTTCAGTTGAAACTAATTCCCCTTCTACAAGTATTGATGAACTTATAGGTAATTTTGTTAATTCTTTAAAGTTTTCTAATTTTTCATCAGATAAAACTACTTGCATATTTTTAAAGAAACTTCCGTCATTTAATTCTACGAATCCAAAGTTCTTAGATGCTCTAGATGTTCTTATCCATCCAGCCACTTTTACAGTTTTTCCAATGTATTCTTCTTTTTGTCTGTATAACTCTTTTACTGTTACAAATTGATTTTGCATTTTATTTTCCTCCTCGTATTATTTGTATATAAAATAAAAAAAGCCCTTCATCCCATAAAAGGGACGAAAGACTGTACTTTCGCGGTACCACCCTAGTTGTCAAATAATTGACCTCTTAGTTAAGCTTTGCTTATAGTCTATAACGGGACTTACCGTCTAAGCCTACTCTCTTAATGATTTCGGTTAGAGACTCCAAGATGTTCTTCAATATAAACTTCGTATTGAGCTTTCACCATCCTCAACTCGCTAAAACTACATTTTATACCTAATCTTCTTTTCATAGTCTTTATTTTTATTTTTCATATTATTTCAATTATTTAACAAGATTATACCAACATATAAAATTTTAGTCAACATATTATTTATACTTGTAATTTTTAAATGACTAAAATTTCATTTTTTACAAATAATAGTAATTGGAGGTGATTATTTGAAATATATATTATGTTTTCTCATCGTACTTTCTTTTATAGGTCCAGCTGCTCATAGTAATAAAAGCCTTGGATCAGTATTTAAAGATGGATTTTACAATTATATAACTTGTTTAGATAATACATTTAATTATTTAGCTGATAATATTGATGCTTTTTCCATATTAGCGGATATACCATATGAAAAAGCATATAAAGATGTTATGAATGATAGACACCTTACAAAACACCTCGTATCTTCAGGTGAAACATTAGATGACATTATTAAAAAGTATAACACTAATATTGATGACATAGAAAATTTTAGGAAAGTTATATATAAAGAAAATGAAGGACTTGTATCTAAATCTTATGATGTACAATCTGGAGAATATATAGTTATTCCAAGTGATTAGCAATTTTTATATATAAA
>NZ_JAFFPK010000077.1 GCF_017590215.1 Clostridium sp. CCUG 7971 | reverse complement strand
AAAAAATAAGCATTGGAAATAATATCATATAGACGACTATAACTGAAAAATAAAACATCTATATGAAAGGAGATATAAAATGAAGAAGTATAGGGTGTTAGTTACTATAATAATTGCTATGGGAATAATACTTATAGGTCAATCTAATCCTATTAATAAATTTTATAAAAGTACAAGCTTAATTAGTAAGGGTATTAATCAAGGTGAAGAGGTTAAAGAAGATAATAAAGAAAAAAAATTTTTAATATGTATAGACCCAGGTCATCAATCAAAAGGAGATCCTAACCCAGAATCAGTAGCACCAGATTCATCTCAGAAAAAGGCTAGAGTATCATCAGGAGCTACTGGTGTAGCAACAAAAAAACCAGAATATGTATTAAATTTAGAAGCATCTATAGTTTTAAAACATATATTAGAAGGTAAGGGATATGAAGTAATCATGACAAGAGAGACTCATGATGTAAATATAAGTAATGCAGAGAGAGCAACATTAGCTAACGAAAAAAATGTAGATATGGTTGTTAGAATACATGCTGACAGTCTAAATAACTCATCAAAAACAGGAGCATCTATTTTAATACCAGGTAAAAATAGTAAATATACTTCTTCAATATATGAAGACAGCAGTAAATGTGCAGAATTAATAAAAAATAGTATGAAAAGTAACGGAATAGAATTAAACGGAATATTTGAAAGAGATGATTTAACAGGATTTAACTGGTCTAAAGTACCAGTAGTATTAGTAGAAATGGGATTTTTAAGTAATTACAATGAAGATCAGATGATGTCTAATCCAGAGTATCAAAGAAAATTGATGCAGACTATTGCTGATGGCGTGGAAGAATATTTCAAGACAAAATAGGTGAGAGCAATGAAAAAAAATATAGAAAAAGCTTATGCAGTAGCTTTATCAAAAACTTTTAAAGTAGTAAATCCATTGAAAAAAAGTATAATACAGACAAACTGTGAAGTTCATATATATATACAGCAAAATGCTTTAGAGATATTAAAAAATGAAGGATATATTAATGAATATGAATTTTTTAAACAGTATTTACCTCAAATAAATAAAGGACTAGTTTGGGCAGATCAAGACTTTAAATCATATCATCATTTTTATAACCCTAGACAAAAAAGAGGTAAGTTTGGATATGAAGAAAATGCATTAACTGTATCGAGAAGCTATTACAATAAAGCTTTAAAATATTTTGCAATGAAAAACTATGAAAGATCGATGTTTTACTTTGGTGCAGCTTGTCATATAATTCAAGATTTAACTATTCCACAGCATGCAAAGGGAAGATTATTAGATAATCATAGGCAGTTTGAAGTTTATGTTAAATCTAATCATCAACAAATAAAAAGATTTAGAGCTACATCAGGAAGTATAATTTTAAATACTATAGAGGAATACGTAGACTATAATGCTAATAATGCTCTTCGTGTAGATCATATGTATAGAAATATGGAAAGTTTAAGTACAAGATTTTATCTAACCGCAGTAAATAGTGTTACTTTAGCTCAAAAAACTAGTGCAGGATGCATGTTAATGTTTTTTAGAGACTTACTCTATATATAAAGACAATATATAAAAAATCGGGCTATAAAAAGTTTATTTTTATAGCCCGATTTTATTTTTTTATAAAGCTGTAAACAAAAGTTAATAAGTGGATTTAAGCCATACTTGATTTAAGTTAAAAAAGAATATATTATAGTATAGAATGTAGACGATAAAATTAGTAAAGAGGTGTTAAAATGCTAGTAGTAGAAAACGTAAGTCATGGTTTCGGAGCAAGAACTATACTAGAAAATGTTTCATTTAGACTTAGAAAAGGTGAACATATAGCATTAGTTGGTGCAAACGGAGAAGGAAAATCAAGTTTCTTAAATATAATAACGAAAAAACTTATGCCAGATGCTGGTGATATAAAGTGGTCATCAAGAGCTACAGTTGGATATTTAGATCAACATACAGTTCTTAGTAAGGGAAATACTATAAGGGATATATTAAGAGATGCATTTAAGTCAATGTTTGACTTAGAGCAAGAAATGATTCTTATGTATGATCAAATGGGAGAAGCTGATGAAGATCAGATGACTAAGCTTTTAGAAGAAACTGCTGAGATACAAACAATACTTGAAAATAGTGGTTTTTATATGATAGATGCAAAAATTCAAGAAGTAGCTAATGGGTTGGGACTTGGAGAAATAGGATTAGATAGAGATGTAACTGATTTAAGTGGAGGACAAAGAACAAAAGTACTTCTTACTAAATTATTACTTGAAAATCCTACAATTCTTATATTAGACGAGCCTACTAACTATTTAGATGAAGACCATATAAATTGGTTAACAAGATACCTTCAAGAGTATGAAAATAGTTTTATACTAGTTTCTCATGATATAGATTTTATAAATAATACATGTAATGTAATTTATCATATGGAAAATGGTGAATTAAACAGATACAAAGGTAACTATGATGAGTTTGTTAGACTTAATGAAATAAAGAAACGCCAAGAAGAAAATGCTTATGAAAAGCAAGTTGAAGAAAGAAAGAGACTTGAAGATTTCGTAGCTAGAAATAAAGCAAGAGTTGCAACTCGTGGTATGGCTAACAGTAGACAAAAAATACTAGATAAGATGGAAGTATTAGAAAGACCAAAAGAAAAAATAAAGCCTACTTTTGGATTTAAAGAAGCAAGAGCTGCAAGTAAAATAATATTTGAAACTAATGATTTAGTTCTAGGATATGATGAAGCTTTAACTAAGCCTCTTAATTTCCAATTAGAAAGAAATAAAAAAATAGCATTAAAGGGTATGAATGGTGTTGGTAAGTCTACACTTCTAAAAACTTTACTTGGTATGGTTAAGCCTTTTGATGGAAGTGTTGAACTTGGAGATTACTTAGAACTTGGTTACTTTGAACAAGAAAGTTCAAGAGAAAATTACAATACTCCAATGGAAGAAGTATGGTCAGAATTCCCAGGACTTTCAAATTTTGAAGTAAGACAACATCTTGCTAAATGCGGACTTACGAATGAACATATAACTAGTCAAATGAGAGTTTTAAGTGGAGGGGAAGCAGCTAAGGTTAGATTGTGTAAGGTTATGCTTAAAGATATAAACTTCTTAGTATTAGACGAACCTACAAACCACTTAGATATTGAAGCTAAGGATGAGCTTAAAAAGGCAATAAAAGAATTTAAAGGAACAGTTCTTTTAGTATGTCATGAGCCAGAATTTTATATAGATATAGTTGATGACGTATGGAACATAGAAGACTTTACTACTAAAATAGTATAATTAATAACTTGAAATGTAGAGGTTTGGATATATGAAAAAATTTTTAAATCTAATATTTTCACTTTCATTTAGCATATTAATTATAACGGCAATAATACAATTTAGTGTAGGATTTAAACAGTTGTATTACTTTGATATTGATTATTTAGACATACCTAAAATATCTGGATATTCTAAAGAAGAAATAAAGCTAAACTATGATTATCTAATAGATTATAATTTAAGTAAAGATGAGAGTAATTTTGAAATGCCAACTATAAAATCTTCCAAAGAAGGTAAGATTCATTTTGAAGAAGTAAGAGATATATTTAAAAATATAAATAAAATATTTAAAGTATGTTTTATTATTTCTATAGCTTTCATATTTATAAATATAAAAAACAAAAATATAGAATTTTTAAATATAACTTCAAAAGCTCTGATTAGTATCCCACTGATTCTATCATTACCTATAATAATAAACTTTGAAAAAAGCTTTGTTATTTTTCATAAGTTAATGTTTAGTAATGACTATTGGATATTTGATCCTAGTTTAGATCCTGTTATAACTATTCTCCCAGAAACATTCTTTTTCCATGCTGGGCTTATGATAATAATTTTAATATTTATATCAAGTATAGTAAGTTATAGCGTATACAGGTTATTAAAAAGAAAAAGAGAGCAGTAGCCTGCTCTCTTTCTTATAATTTAATAGTTAATTTTAGCAACAAACCTGGTTTATAGATTGTTTAAGATATGAACAAAATAATTTATCCATACGTGGCTTAAAGTAAGTTTTTAATCATTAGTATTATTATCTTGATATGAAGCTACCTTAACTATATCCTGAAATTTGCTCATAATATATTCATAATTACTCTTATTGTGAGGTAGTAAACATTGTGAGCAGTCTTTTATACCACTTTCACTATATCTGAAATTCCCACCACAATTTTTACCTAATGCATATAGTGGACAGTAGCAAAATAGACAGTTAAATTCATCTGGTTTATTAGTTTTATGACATGGAAAATATTCACAATCTTTATGATTAAAAAATTTATAATTATCACTCATATTGATTACCTCCTGGAATTATATTCATAATATAATTATACTAAAAATAAGTATTAGTGGTATAATAAAAAAAATAATGACAAAATTAATTGTTATAGGCGGTTTCAATTAATAAGCCTATAAAATAGCATTTAAATTTAGTGAGTGAAAGTTGCTCAAAGCGAATTTTAAAAAATGAGGTGTTAGAGTGCAAGAAATTAAAGAGAAAGCATTACTTGTAGGACTTAATATAACGTCTACAGCAAGAAAAATTGATGATATAGACATAAATGAATCAATGGAAGAATTAAAAGAATTAGCTAAAGCTGCAGGAGCAGAGGTAGTAGGAAGTTTAATACAAAATAAGCAAACTAGAGATGCTGCATTTTATGTTGGAAAAGGAAAAGTTGAAGAAATAAAAGCATATTGTGATTCATTAGGAGCTACTATGGTAGTATTTAATGATGAATTGTCAGGAGCCCATATAAGAAATATAGAAGAAGCAGTTGGAATAAAAGTAATAGATAGAACAACATTAATATTAGATATATTTGCCCAAAGAGCATTAACAAAAGAAGGTAAACTTCAAGTTGAACTTGCTCAGTTAAAGTATAGATTACCTAGACTTTCAGGAATGGGTGGAGAAATGAGTAGAACTGGCGCAGGTATAGGTGCTAGAGGGCCAGGAGAACAAAAATTAGAAATAGATAAAAGACACATCCTTAATAAAGCAGCAGATATTAGACGAGAACTAAGAGAAGTTAAAAAGAATAGAGAAACTCAAAGAGTTCAACGTTTAAAATCTAATATACCAATAGTTGCACTTGTAGGATATACAAATGCAGGTAAATCTACTTTATTAAATGAATTAATAAAGACTCATAAAGATTATGAAAAAGAAAAAGAAGTATTAGCAAAAGATATGTTATTTGCTACTTTAGATGTAACTTTAAGAAAAGCACTTTTACCAAATAAAAAAGAATTTTTAGTGGTAGATACTGTTGGATTTGTTAGTAAACTTCCCCATGATTTAGTAGAAGCGTTCAAAGCGACTTTAGAAGAAGTTCAATATGCTGATTTAATTTTACATGTAATTGATGCTACAAATAGTAGCTATGAATTACAAAAGAAAACTACAGAAACTGTACTTAAAGAATTAGGTGCAGATAGTAAAAAGACTATACTTGTTTATAACAAGATAGATAGACTAGAACTAGACATATACCCTAAAAATCATGATGATGTAGTATACGTATCAGCAAAGAAAGGTATAAATATGGATAAGTTATTAGATATTGTACAAGATTGTATAATGGAAAATACATATCAAGTTACACTTTTATTACCTTATGAAAGAGGAGATATATTTAGTAAGGTTAAGAACAAGTACAATGTAGAAAACTTTGAATATGGGGAAAATGGAATAACAGTTGATGTAAATTTAGAAGAAGAGGATTATAATATATATAAGGGCTATATATTAGAAAAATAGGAAATAATATGAATATAAGTTGGGATAATATAGATAACTTAGAAGACTATTATATAACCTATCTTCTATATAAAGAATCCAAAACAGTATCTCAAATAAGTAAAATAAGAAATATATCAACTTCAGAAGTAAATGACCAATTAATAAAGGCAAAACTAGAAATAAAGGCGATGCTAAAAGATAAAGTAGAGTTGTCTAAAGATATAATCGACAAATTTTTAGGATTAAGTAAATCTGATAGAATCGACTTTATGGAAGGTTTAAGTTCTGAAAAAATGATAGACTTTAAAAGAAAGCTTTACAAAAGAATAATAACTGAACGAAATGCTGAAGACTTAATGACTTTAATATGGGCAACAGGAGAATTAAAGGAAGATAAATTTCTAAAGCTTTTGCACCCACTTACAGGACATAAACATTCGGATGTAAGGAGAATAACTTATTCAGCACTTAGAAAAATACAATCACCTAATAGTAGAGAATATTTACAACGAGGTCTTTATGACACAAATCCACAAACAAGGCAATATTGTGCAAAAGCACTTGCTAAAATAGGAAATGAAAATAGCTTAAGAATGTTAAGACAGTTAAAAAACAAAAAGCAATTGGAAAAAGAGTATGTATTAAGAGCATATGAAGAAGCAATTGATATGTTAGAGCAAGAAGATAGGTAACATAAAGATTTAACATTTAACATATAATTAACTAATAAATTGTTTACCTACAGTGTATCCCAGAATTAACATAAAAAAACAGTTAATAGGAGGGTTTTAGATGATAATAAGACGTTGTGCAGGTGGAGTAGTATTTTATGCTAATAAAGTTCTTATAGTAAAAAATGACAGAGGTGAGTGGACACTTCCAAAAGGTAAAATTTCAGATAAGGAACTTCAACATGAGAGTGCAATTTTAAAAGTAAAAGAAGAAACAGGTGTTAATGCTTCTATATTAGAGGTAGCAGGAGACACTATGTATGAATTTTTCTCAAGAACAAGACAGCAAGAAGTATGCAATGCTGTTGTTTGGTATATAATGGAAACAGATAATGCTGATTATTCATTAAATGAAGAACTTTTAGAAGGTGGATTCTTTAAAGTTAAAGAAGCTATAAGTCTGTTATCACATAACAAAGAAAAATCATTAGTTGATATATCTTATAAAAAGTTTAAAGATTTAAAGAAAAAGAGCTCAGAAAGTAGTTTAACAGCTGCTAACTAAAATATATAAATTAAGAAAAGAAAGGGAGTACCCCCTTTCTTTTTTGATTTATAAAAAAATATTGTATATAATTAATTTAGAACTTTATAATACGGAGGAAAATAATGAGTACATATAAAACATTGCATGAATTTGGAATGGATGAAATTATAATAGATAAATCTACTTTTATTGGCTATGCAAAGCCTATAAAAACTGAAGAAGAAGCAGTAGAGTTTGTAAACGAAATAAAGAAAAAGCATAAAGATGCAACTCATAATGTATGGGCATATACAGTAGGACCTACTATGAATATACAAAGATATAGCGATGATGGAGAGCCACAAGGTACAGCAGGAATTCCAACATTAGAAGTTATAAAAAAAGAAGACTTAAGAGACGTTGTAGTTGTTGTTACTAGATACTTTGGAGGAATAAAATTAGGTGCAGGTGGATTAGTTAGAGCCTATACTAAAGGTGCTAAAGTAGGAATAGAAGCAGCTAAAGTAATAGAAAAAGTATCATATAATCAAGTTGGAGTTAAAATAGACTACAATCAACTTGGAAAAGTTCAAAATGAGATAATGAATATGGGATATTTTATAAAAGATACTATATATGAAGATAATGTTGAGATACTTGTTTATTCAAGGATTAATGAAGTAGAAGCACTAGTATCTAAAATTACAGATATAACAAGTGCAACAGCAGAAATAACCCAAGGAGAAGAATTTTACCTATCAGAGCAAGATGGGAAAATAATACTATAAATTAAAATTAGTTTAATTTTCAAAGATTTTAGTGAACAATGACTCAAATCATAGAGTATTATATATAAAAGTTATAAAATTATATAACTTAAGCATTGAAATGTAGAAGTACTATTATATATGCTGAGGTGTAATGTATATGAAAAATACTGAATGTAGTAGAGTTAATTCATTAAAACAAGAGATAATGAGTGATTGGGGTAAAATAAATTTAGCAGGTAAACTATTAATTTTTATAGGATTAATAGTACTTTTATCATCAATAGGATTAGCACTTTATAATAAAGGACCAAATGAGATTTTAAAGGCTATAGAAGTCATCTTTAGGTCTGCTTTAGCATCTATATTTGGATTTGTACTTAGCTCAAATCTAAATTGTGGGAAAAGCAAAGATACTAATAAGTTTACTAGAAGTGAAGTAGATAAAAAGATCGATATTAACGGTGAAGAGTGTGAAATAGATATAGAAAATCATAACTATAGAGAAGGTAATTCAATACAAATGATAATAGCATTTGCTATTTGTATCATTTGTGTATTAACTATGTTATTAATGTATATTTTTAATATTGATCATGATGTTGCTACAATATCTCAATTTAGAGATTTAATGTGTAGTTCAATTGGATTTTTACTTGGTGAATCTAAAATAAAAAAATAAAAAATAAGGAGATACTAATTTCATCTCCTTATTTTTATTTACCGCATTTATCAGTTTTGTGATTACATAATCCTTTTTTTACTTCGAAAATTCCAACTACTAATAAAAATAATCCAAATATTTTCTGTAAAATTTCAGAAGAAATAAAATTCGCTACAAACGAACCAAATACTGCACCTAATACACCAAATAATGCAATAGGTATAACTAGTTTAAATACCACATTTTTATTTTTTATATGTATTATTAAAGCGATGATTGTCATTGGTATAGATGAAAGCAAATTTATACTTTGAGCAATTTTAGGATCTATATTAGTAAATAATATAAGTGCTGGTATAAGTATTGTTCCACCACCCATTCCCATGCCACCTATAATTCCTGCAAAAAATCCAATAACAGCATAAACCATTAAAACACCATCCTTAGTGCAGCAATAATCATTATTGAACCAAATGAAATTCTAAGGAATTTTCCAGTAACTTTACTCAATAATTTGGCACCAATTATCCCACCAATAATACTTCCGCATGCAACTTTAATAGTTAAGTTTACATCATAAGTTCCTTTTGATAAATAGACTACAGAACTAGCAGACGATAAAAATATTATTATGGCGAGTGCAGTAGCATGAGATTTATGTTCTTCAACTTTTACAATATTATTTAATATCGGAACTAAAAGAGTTCCTCCACCAGATCCAAATATTCCATTTATAAATCCTGTAGTAATTCCTATTATTGTATTTTTAATATTAAAGCTAAAATGTTTATCTTCCATTATAATCACCCTCTGTTGATAGTTTTTACATAAAGGTCAAATTATATTTATACAATATATAGAATAAAAAACTTTGAATTTAAAATTAAGTAGATGGTTATAATAATCTTGAATGAATTGATACTAATTTTATAATAAGTATAAATTCAAAAAAATTATCTTAAAAGATATTGACCTAGGAGGATTTAACTATGAAAGCACATGTAGACAAAGATACTTGTATAGGATGTGGATTATGTCCAAGTATAAGCCCAGAAGTATTTGAAATGGGTGATGATGGAAAGGCACAAGCAATATCTGAAAATGTTGCAGAAGGTGAACAAGATTCAGCTAAAGAAGCTGAAGAAAGTTGTCCAGTTGATGCAATAAAAGTAGACTAATTTAAAGCTAAAAATCCATCTATTTTAGATAACTATTTAAGTAATTAAATAGTCCTAAATAGATGGATTTTTTTAATTTATAAACATATGATATAATGAAAATATACAAAATATGTAAAATATAGATAGGAGATAAAGATGACAGATATAAAATTAAAAATAGACAAAACTGTAGATTGGCTAAGAGATAAAGTTAAAGAAGCGAATTGCAAAGGTTTAGTAGTTGGAGTATCTGGAGGAATAGACTCTGCTGTAGTTTGTTATTTAATTAAAAAAGCTTTTCCAGAGAATTCTATGGGTGTTATCATGGGAATTAAAAGTAATCCACAAGACAGAGATGATGCTCTTAAAGTTATTAAAGGATGTAATATAAAATATCTTGATTTAGACCTTACAGAGCCTCAAGATTTAGTTTTAGATACAGTTGTAAGTAAGCTAAAAGAAAATAATTTATATAAAGAAGAAAATTTAAGAATGACAGATGCAAATCTTAGAGCAAGGATAAGAATGAGTACTGTTTATACTGTAGCTAATAACTTAGGATACTTAGTTGTAGGTACAGATAATGCAGCAGAAATACATACAGGATACTTTACAAAGTATGGAGATGGAGGAGTAGATTTAGTTCCACTTGCTAATCTTACTAAAAGAGAAGTATATGAGTGGGCAAAGGAATTAGGAGTACATAACGATGTTATACATAAATCACCATCAGCAGGTCTTTGGGAAGGACAAACTGATGAAAAAGAAATGGGAACTACTTACGATATGATTGACAATGTTGTAGAAGGAAAGTTAGATTGTGTGCCTAAAAAAGATCAAGATGTAATAGCAAGACTTCATAGAATAAGTGAACATAAAAGGCATATAGCACCAAAACCTCCTAAGTTCTAATTTACTAAATTCAATATTTATGCTAAAATTTACGAGTAATAAGAATTTTACTATATATAAACTAAATAGAAGGGTATATATGTAAAGTTATATATATCGTGAAAAATATATAAAATCAATTATACGTATTAAGGAGTGAAAGTTATGGGACGTATAGGAAACATAATCAATAAAAAAGGAAAACAAGATTCTAAGAGAGCTAAAGTATTCACAAAGCATGCTAGAGCAATAGCAGTTGCAGCTAAAGAAGGTGGAGGAAATCCAGAATATAATGCAACTTTAAAAACAGCTATAGAAAAAGCTAAAGCTGATAACATGCCAAATGATAATATAGACAGAGCTATTGCAAAAGGTGCAGGTTCTGGAGCTAACGAAAACTATGAAACAATAGTTTATGAAGGATATGGACCAGGTGGAGTTGCTGTTATAGTTGAAACATTAACTGATAATAAAAACAGAACGGCTGGAAATGTAAGATATTTCTTCGATAAGAATGGTGGTAACCTAGGAACTAGTGGATGTGTATCTTTCATGTTCGACAAGAAAGGTCAAATACTTATAGAAGCAAATGATGATGTATCAGAAGATGAATTAATGGAAGTAGCTTTAGAAGCAGGAGCTGAAGACTTTATAACTGAAGAAGATGGATATGAAGTAGTAACAACTCCAGAAGAGTTCTCTCAAGTAAGAGATGAATTACAAGCTAAAGGATATGAATTTATATCTGCTGATGTTAAATTAATACCTCAAACTATTACAGAATTAACTGATGAAGATCAATTAAAGCAGATGAACAAGTTAGTTGATATGTTAGAAGATGATGATGATGTTCAAAATATTTACCATAACTGGGAAATAGCTGAGTAATTTTAAGTATTAAGATCAATATTAGATATAACATTTTAAATGATAATAAAATACGTTTAGAGTGTTAAGACATATATAAATAAACACCTCTAGACTACAATATATGGATGTAATTCATATAAGTAGTTTGGAGGTGTTTTTACGTACTTAGAATAGTAATTTTTCTCTTGTACTAATATTACTAACTACACATACTAAGTGAATATTAAAAGTAATAAATGTTCTTTATTTAACGAGAAATTATAATATATATCAATAAAATATTAATATTTTGAGAATTATAAATAGAGATAAGATAAAAGAAGGGAAGTATAAACTTATGTGTACAGCATTAACTTTAACAACAAAAGAAGGTTATCATTTATTTGGGAGAAATATGGATTTAGAATATTCATTTAATCAAGCGATAGATCTTGTACCTAGAAGATTTACTTATAAAAATAGAGCAACAAATGAAACTGAAACAACAAAGTATGCTATGATTGGAATGGGTATTATAATGGATAATCATCCTTTATTTGCAGAAGCACTAAATGAAAAAGGGTTAGCTTGTGCAGGTCTAAATTTTCCTGGTTATGCACATTGGGAAGAAAAAGTTGTAGAAGGAAAAAATAATATACCACCATATGATGTAATACTTTGGATATTAGGTAACTTCGAAACTATTGAGGAATTAAAGCCGGAATTGGAAAAATTAAATATAGTTGAAAAACCTTTTAATGAATCAACGCCATTACCGACTCTTCATTGGATAGTAACAGATAAAAAAGGTAATTGTATAGTAATAGAAAAAACAAAAGAAAAATTAAGTATATTTGATAATAAAGTAGGTGTACTAACTAATTCACCAACATTTGATTGGCATATAACAAATTTAAATAATTATATGGGAATAACTCCTTATCAGCCAAGTGATATGAAATGGAGTGACAAACAATTAAAACCTTTAGGACAGGGTAGCGGTGGATTTGGACTTCCAGGAGATTTTTCATCACCATCTAGATTTGTAAAAGCAGCATTTTTAAGAAGTAATGCAGTTTTTAGTGATACTAAAGATTCTGGAATAATCGAGTTTTTCCATATATTAAATGGAGTAGCTTTTGTAAGAGGATCAGTAGAAACACCAGAACAAAAGAAAGATATAACTCAATATACTTCTTGTATGTGCCAAGAGAAAGGTATTTATTATTATAACACATATAATAATAATCAAATTAATGTAATAGATATGAACAAAGAAAATTTAGATGCTGACCAAATAAAGGTATTTGAATATAAAGATAAGTTAAACCTGCAGTATGAAAATTAATTAAAACTATTATATTTTCGTAAAAATTATAATTAAATCAAGGTGATAGTATAAGGAGTCGTAAAATACGACTCCTTATATTTTTTTAAAATCAAAATATAAGTGTCTAAAGTTATCCATAATATTCAATAAAATCAAAATAATTTTTTTAGTAAATTTAAAATTCCTTAATTTAAATTATGTAGTTTTCTTAACTGGTGGGATTGCTAGTGTATAATATTTTTAACATATATTAACATTAAAAACTATACGAACAAATTATAAAGCTTAGTACATAGATAAGTGTTTTAATGACGTTAAAATAAATAAAAATACGAATTAAATAGGTTTGAAAATAGATATATTTCGGATAGAAAAAATACTTTTTTTATTTTTATATAAAATTTGTTATTATCTATGGACTTTATGAAGAAATAGGACTAATATAGTAAATGTTGCAATAATTAGTTTTGGAGGGAAGTGTTTAAGTGTTACCAAAGTTATTTAAAATGAAGAAAGAAAATGAACTAACAAAGGAGCAAATAGGTAAGGATATAGTAGCAGGAATTATAGTTGCTATAATAGCTCTTCCATTATCTATAGCTTTAGCCATATCATCTGGTGTATCCCCAGAAAAAGGACTTATAACTGCTATATTTGCAGGATTTGTAATATCTTTTCTAGGTGGTAGTAAGGTTCAAATCGGTGGACCAACAGGGGCATTTGTTGTAATCGTTTATGGTGTAGTTAAAACCTATGGAATAACTGGACTTATAACAGCTACAATGATGTCAGGAATTATATTAGTATTTATGGGACTACTGAAATTTGGATATTTAATAAAATATGTACCGCAAACTATAACAGTAGGATTTACTAGTGGTATAGCAGTAACGTTACTTACAACTCAGTTAAAGGACTTCTTTGGACTTAGAATAAAAGATGTACCAGCTGAATTCATAGAAAAGGTTAAAAGTTATATAGAGAATGTATCTACTTTTGATATAGCATCATTTCTAATAGGAATAGCGTGTATTTTAATATTAGTTTACTGGCCTAAGGTAAACAAGAAAATACCAGCTTCAATAATAGTATTAATATTATCTACTCTAGTTGTAAATTTATTTAATTTACCAACTGATACAATAGGTTCTAGGTTTAATGAAATATCATCATCTATACCAAAACCACAAATACCACATATTGATTTACAAACAATTACAACTTTAATAAAACCAGCTATAACGATTGCTTTGCTAGGTGCAATAGAATCGTTACTTTCTTGTGTAGTTTCTGATAATATGATAAATGATAAGCATGATTCTAATATGGAACTTGTAGCACAAGGACTTGGAAATATGACATCTTCAATATTTGGTGGAATTCCAGCAACTGGAGCTATAGCTAGAACAGCAGCTAATGTTAGAAATGGAGGCAAAAGTCCTATATCAGGTATGGTGCATGCTATAACATTATTACTTATAATGGTTGTATTAATGCCTCTTGCTAAACTAATACCGATGACTACACTAGCCGCAATACTTATAGTAGTTTCTTATAATATGGGAGAATGGTCTCATTTTAGAAAATTATTATCTTCAAGTAAATCAGATGTTTTAGTATTAGTTGTAACATTTGTATTTACAGTAGTATTTGATTTGGTATTTGCCATAGGGGTAGGTATGGTTGTACATTATGTATTAAAATTCGTAAAAAGTAGAAGTAAAAAAGAAGAAGATGAACTAAAATCGGCTTAGTATATTAAATTAATTTTTTAATAGCAATATAATCGATTTGTATAAAAATAAAAGCATGAATTATATAATTCATGCTTTTATTTTTATAGCTTTAAATAGATATCTAACTAAAAAATATGATAAATCCAATTTTATTAAAATAACCTTATTAGACAATATATAGTTAATTATGCTAGAATATGTATCGTATTAAATAGGATATGACATAAAAAATAGCTAAAGGGGGAATTTAATATGAATAAATTACTAAAGAAATTATATTGTTTATTATTAATAGTAATATTAGGATATACGCAAATAGGATGTAAATCAGAAGATATTAAAGATAAAAGTAATCCACAAGTTGTAAAAGAATCTAGTGCTAAAAATATATCAGGTAAAAGTTCAGAACTACACTTTATAAATACAGGAAATTCAGATGCTATATTAATAAAGCAAGATGGAAAAGCAGCACTTATTGATGGTGGAGATAATGATGATGAACAATTAGTTGTATCATACCTTAAAAAACAAGGAGTAAAAGAGTTAGAATATATATTTGCAACTCATCCTCATGCAGATCATATCGGTGGATTAGATGCAGTTATAGATAATATAAAAGTAAATAATTTATATGTTAGTAACGGTGATGCTGAAACAAAATCATATAGAGACTTTATAAAATCAGCGTCTAATAAAGGATTATACCCAAGTGTTCCTTTACTTGGGAGTGAGTTTAAGCTATCAACATCAACATTTAAAGTACTATCAGTAGCCAATAGTGAAGATCCTAATAATAACTCTATAGTATTACTTTATACTAATGGAAATGATAAAGTTTTATTAATGGGAGATGCAGAAGCTGAAATAGAAAAAAATATAAATCCTGGAGATGTGGATTTGTTAAAAGTAGGACATCATGGATCTCATAGTAGTACAAAAAGAGAATTTATAGAAAGAATAACTCCTGAATATGCAGTTATAATGACAGGTGAAGGTAATAAATATGGCCATCCACATTTGGAAACTGTTGACTTATTAAAAGAAAAAAATATAGAAGTACATAGAAGTGATGAATGTTCAGATATAGTTTTTGTATCAACTGGAAATGGGCTAAGTACAAACTGTAAAGCAGGAAGTTATAACCCAGGTGCTAACTCTAAAGGTCATAAAAATAAAAATGATAATTACGTAAAACAAAATACAAAAATATCATCAAGTAATCATATTAAAAATATAGAATCGAAAGATTATTCAAAAGAAAAAAATAATAAACAAGAATTAGTATATTGGAGTAAGTCAGGTAAGAAATATCACAGTGATCCAACGTGTTCTGGAATGAAGAATCCAATATCAGGAACTATAAGTGAAAGCAATAAAACATCATGTAGCATATGTTATTAATACAAAAGGTGCAATAG
>NZ_JAFFPK010000076.1 GCF_017590215.1 Clostridium sp. CCUG 7971 | reverse complement strand
TTTTTCTTAATTTATTATCTTGAACATGATACATCGGTCCCATAACCAATACTACGTCAAATGAATTATCTTCAAATATATATAAATCACTACAATCTCCACATATATAGTCATTAGCTTTCATTTTTTCTTGTTCAATCTTTTCTCTTGCTACCTTTAATTCTTCTTGAGAAACATCATATAAAGTTACTTCATAACCCTTTTTTAATAATTCTATTGAATACCTTCCTGGTCCACATCCCATATCTAGTACCTTGCCTGATTTTTTAAAGTATTTATCTATCATGTATAAAGTTGTTTGAAACTCAATATAACTGTATAAATCTGATAATCTACTCCATTCTACTAATGCATTTTTATTATAATGATCTTTAACAATTTCAATCATTAGCATTCCCCCTAATGTATATATTTTTTATAATTGTATACGTGATTAACTTGTAAGTCTATATTTTTTATAATTTATTTTTATTCACATCCCAAACTAAAATACCAAGGTTCTTTTCACTATTTTCAATAAACATATTATTTTTTAAGTTATCTGTAACAAAACATTCTAACTTATCCATAACTTTTTCATCTATATCAATATATTTTTTATATCTTTTTATTAATTTACTTATCGCTTTTTCTTTATCCATTTTATATATCCAATTACAAGGAGTATAAAATACAATTGGTCTATAATTATTAAAATATAATATATTAAAAGGATATATTATATTACTTATATCATTTTTATCTATATTTTTACCTAAAATTTCATAATCACATTTATCTAGTATATTATTATTTTTCATTCCATCTGTACCTATATAGCAGCAATATCCTTTAGACGATTCATTCATTTTAAATAATGCATCTGAACTATAACATCCAGGATTTAAACTACAAAGTATAAAATCATATTTTTTATACATATTATTATCTTTCAAATCTAAACTGTTCCAATCATCTTTAATTATATTTATATTGTTTATACCTTGAAATTTTATCTTTTCTTTTAATGCTTCAAGCATCCCATCTGAATAATCTAGCGCATCTACATTTTTACAAACACCACTTAAGGCTATAGAATATGCTCCAGTACCACAACCTAAATCCAAAACTGTACTATCTTCATTTATATATCCACGATTTTCAAGAGTTTCTATTACTTCATCTATTCTTTCACTTCCTACTGATTCATCATAGTCTTTTGATGAGTTATTCCATATATTTATATTTTCTTTTGTAGTATTTTTGTTTAGTGTATAGTTTTTTCCTACTTCATTCCATTTCTTTTCCCAATAATTTAAATCATTCATATATTCCCCTCCTATAATTATGTAAATATAAATTTTTATACAAAAAAGGTCAGATGACTAAGTCTTCTGACCTTTTATAAATATCTTCTGATATTACAATTTTCTATTACAATATAATTGTAATATATCATATAGTATCTTTCAATATTAATAAAAAAGTCCGTATCACTAATGTGATACGGACTTTTTAGACACGTCAAAATTTATTTTTTAAATCAATTCAAAATCATTTTAATTATTATAGATCTCTCCTACTACTAATGTTGCTCATACCATATGATTACTCCTCCTTACAACTTAGTTTACTGTGTATAGTGATATTTTTAACTATTAAAATTTCATACATATATAGCCTATTAATAAACTTCCAAATAAATGATTATAAATTAAATATTTAATCTTATCTATAAGATTTTATAATTTTTTTAATAAAATAAATTTTATGGATTAATCCTAAATTTAATTAAGTGTAACCTATTTATCGCTTTAGTTGTGGTAAAATATTTATGATATAAATTTTAAATAAGAAGGGTTTAATATGGAAAAAGTAGGATTAATTTTAGAGGGTGGCGGTATGAGGGGTATATATACTGCTGGAGTATTAGATTTTTTTATCGAAAAAAATATAGAAGTAGATACTGTAATTGGAGTTTCTGCGGGGAGTTGCCATGCTGCATCTTATTTATCTAAACAATTTAAACGAGCATTCGATGTAACTGTTGATTATTTAGATGATAAGAACTATTTAAGCTTACGTAATTTTATAAAAACAGGCTCTATATTTGGTATGGATTTTATGTTTAATAAAATTCCAAATGAATTAAACATTTTTGATTATGATGCTTTTAGTAAGTCTAAATCGAAATTTATTGCAGTAACCACCAATTGTGAAACTGGGGAGCCTGAGTACTTTGAGTTAAAGGATTTGAATAAGGATATTATTTATTTACAGGCTTCTTGTTCTATTCCAATGTTTGCAAATATCGTAGAAGTTGATAATTATAAGTTGGTAGATGGTGGTGTTTCCGATTCTATTCCAATAGAGTATTCTATAAATAATTGTTGCAAGAGAAATATCGTTGTATTAACAAGGGATGAAAATTACATAAAGGGTAAGGTCAAGTTTTCTAATATTATAAAAAGAAAGTATAGAAAGTATCCTAAGCTTATAGATGCTATTGAAAGTAGACACCTTAATTATAATAAAAGCTTAGATTTGGTAAAGGAATTGTCTGAAGATGGTAATGCTCTTGTAATTAGACCTAAGAAACCTGTTAAGGTTAGTCAGGTTGAAAAGGATAAAACTAAGCTCATTACTTTATATAATGATGGTTATAACGATGCAAAAGAAGCTTATGAAGATATATTAAATTTTATTAAAAAGATCACTTACTAAAATATAAAAGGATTACTAATGTTAAGTTTCCACTTAATATTACTAATCCTTTTATATTTTATTTATTTTTCTTTTTTTCCATTTACTCCATGCACTGCTCCAATCAATTTCATCAACTATCATTTCTATACTTGTAAGATCCCCTCCAATATGACTTCCTCTACTAAAATGCTCAGCACTTACATTATAAAGTTGACTTAGTAATTTTACCTTAACTAATTCAGGAACAGTTTGGTCAGTTTCCCATTTGCTTACAGTTTGTCTGGATACACTTAGTTTTCAGCAACATCTTCTTGAGATAGACCAGATTTTTTACGCAAAGATAACAATTTTTCTCATAATGACATAATAATTACTGCCTTTTTTGTTTAAAATTAAAATATAGCTATAGTATACTAAAATTCAAAAATATTTTCTTTCAATCAAAATTGGCAATTTGTCAACTAAACTTAACGTTTTAAGAAGTAATATGTAATTTCTACAAGTACCTATACAAACCCTATATAAAACATTATCATTGACTTAAAAGATAAAGCATCTACTCAAGTGACTCAGACAGCAAGTTTTGAAATATCAGTTTTTATAAAATATCCGGATATGGTAAAAAATATACATCTATACCTAAAGAAGAATATATCATTTACTATGAAGATCATAAAAACAAATAAGTTTTGACTTTATAGCTTTATAGACTCTGACATAGCAGATGAATATTTCCATGCATATCAGATAACTATAAATAAATATAGAAATCTGTATATATTTGCATCTAAAGAAATTAATCAAAGATTTTTAAAAAGTTCTCTAACAAATGAAGAATTTAATTATATACACCTTGTATATAATTATTTAATTAAAAAAGAAGTAGATTAATCTACTTCTTTTTTAATTATTACTATTTTTTATCTTTTTCCTCAGTATCTGAATATGGAAATGCAGGGATCATACCTATAATAGCAGTTAATGCAGCTATTATTTCACTTAAGGCAACTCCTGCCGCTGAAACGATACCTCCTATATTAAGGAATATGAACAATATTAAAACAAGTAGCAAAGCGCTTGCAACGTTAGATGCTAGATTTTTAACTATTTCTACAAATTCTTTTAGCTCTTCTTTAAACCCTTTTGGAAATACAGTTATACTAAAGTATGCTGCTTCTGCTATTTCAGCTACATCTGCAAATTCAGGAACTTTTAATAGGTTTATTTTTGCTTCTATTTTTAGTCCTATAAAGTCATCTTTGTCATAAGTATATCCAATTGATATACTCCCCTCTCCCATATATTCACCAAGTTCACCTATAAAATTTTTCATGTCTTTGGCAAGGGGAATCCAACTTAACATACCAAGTATATTATCGAAAAGAGGAAATTCTAACTTTTTATCTTTAAAATCTAGTGTAAATAACATTGGACCGCTACCGACATTTAATTGAGTTCCTGATTTCAATACTATTTTATAATCTTTCCCATCTATAGTTTTTTCCCAATCAATAGCTGAATCTGGTACATCAGCACTTATACCAAATATCTTAAAAAATCCATTTGCAATTTCTGCAAATGTCATGCCAGCCATATGGTCTACACACTTGTCCCTACCACTATACAAATCATTATCTATATTTATAGCACCATCACCAGAGCCTATTACATATTCTTTTATTTGGTCAAAAGCCCAGTTCTTTGGAAGTGGATATCCTAAGTTACCTGAAAAACCACTAGACATATCTGAAACGAAACTTGTAACCGCGTATCCAGCTTCAGATACTCTGGTACATATATTTCTAGCTCCATATATACCTATCTTATATTTTCTAGGATTATGACCATCAAATCTTTGCTTAATAGCCTTGAAGTATGGAAGTATATTCGTAGTTACTTCTCCATCCATTGCATCAAAGTCTACCGCAAAGTATATAGTTGAGCCTGAAGGAATTTTATAAGTTACGGCATTTAATAAACACTCCTCAGCATCCATTCTACCTTGAGTAGCATTAAAATATCCTAGCTTATTACCTGATTTTTGGAATATAGGAAACCACTTCATACCATTTCTAAATATTACTCCTAATTCTTCAATAGTTATTCTTTTACTCATACCACCAGCTATATATCTTCCAGCGTATTTGTATCCATTAGCCTTTAAAGTATTAGCCCTAGCTTGAGTTATTGGTGTAGAACAGTCAAAAGCTTCACCCTTTCTATCTTTATCTCCGTAAGATATTAAAAGCGATAACCAAGTTTGCTTACCGCAATAACCATCAGGAACAAGTAGTGAAAATTCTTGGAATCTCTTTAATACTGATAATGTATTATTTCCAAATACTCCAGTAAATCCAGTTGGATCAAATCCGTTGCAATATAAACAGTACTGCATTATCCTTACATACGTAGTATTTTTACTACCAGGAGCTAAGGTAGGTAAACTAGCTTGAGTTGCAGGTCCTAAAACACCATTTGGCTGTGCTATTTTACCTTCAACTTGTAAAGCATAAATTAACGCTTTATTAGTATATCTACCATATCTACCATCCGTAGGTTGCAACCCTATCCACTTATGGTAATCTCTATTTAATGCTTGTTGTATCTCTCTTATTTTAGAATCTCCACCTGGTACTAAAACAAAAGCATCCATATTTAATAATGCCTTCATTATCATTTTACTTGCTATACCATTTACATCAGAACCAGCTAACCCAGCATTTTCTTGAAATTTTTTTATTCCAGCTTCTGTTTTATCACCAAAGGTTCCAGTAAATCCACCTGGAGAAAATCCCTTACACCACATAGCTCCTTGAAGTATATATACTAATCGTTTTTCGTGTTCATTCGGATTTAAGTTTTTCTTTAAAGTTGGACAAGCAGCCTCTGTTGCAGGTCCAAAATTACCATTTGGAGTACTAATTCCAATTTCTATTTGTAAGGCTCTTATAAGCCCTCTTATTGTTGGCCAACCAGTTTTACCACTTTCATCTATCGTAACCCAGTGGGCGTTTCTAAAGTATATTTCGTTAAGATACTGTTGAACTTCATAGACCATTTGGTCAAATCTTGCATTTGCATTTATTTTTTCTTTCATCTTTAATCCCTCTTTTTTAGTTTTGATTGTTGCATATATTAAATAGAATCAAGAAGTAAAAATGTAAACCAAGAGTTTTTAATTAATAAATAAAAACTTTAATTTATGATATACAAGTAAATAGTTAATATTATGTTATATATCAAATACTTTTCTTAGCTTATTTAAAGCTTTTTTATGCTGCTTATTTATAGCTTGTCTAGAAATATTCATTTCTCTTGCGATATCTGCTTCAGATAAGTTATCTAAATATATTTTTATAATAATATTTTTTTCTGTATCAGTTAAATTTTTAATTATATCATAAAACATAATATTACTATTCATATAGTTATATCCATTATATTCTAAGAAATTATCGCTACTTATCTCTTTAATATATATTTTATAATCTCTTTTATTTAGCTTCAAATACTTATTTCTTATAGATTTATATATATAAGAAAATACATATTTATCTTCTTTCAAAAATTCTTCCTTAATTTGAATTTCATCTAATAATATAATAATAGATAAAATTAATTCATTTTCTAAATCTTCACAGTAACTATATCTTTCTAATTTATAAATTATTGGTTTGAACTTATCTATTATTTTAACCAGGGATTCTGAGTTTCCATTTTTATACAGATTAATTAAATTACAAAGTTCATTCATAATGATGCTCTCCTTAATACATTTTAATGAGTTAAATCTTAGTTATAGAAATAAACTAATTAATTTTACACATTGCATTTGAAACCCAATATAAAATTATATAGCTGTCAATAACAAGATATTACAATTTATATATATGTAAACATCAGAATAAATGTTATTTCTTTACGAATAATATCTAATTTTATATAAATATATATCTTAGTATATCGTAATATATAAGCTGTTAATTTTTTAAAAATTCATATTATTTCGAATTTTGTATTTTCGTCACATTGATGCTTATATTTAAATTAAAAGTAAAAAATATGGCACCTGTATTTTACAGGTGCCACAAAGTTGCTTAAAGTATTTTTCTGAATTATCTATTTTTTATTAATTAAATTTATTATTTTTTAAATTCATGAAGTTTAATAAATTAACAAAACAATAAAGGAACAAAGGCTTCAATTTAATTTTGTTATTAAAAAGACTAGCCAAATACTATATATTTATAAAAATCCATTTTTATTATTAAGGTTAATAACTGTTGTGTCTAATTTCATTGTATATGTTAAAGATAAACTTAGAGGAATTTCTCGCAAAAATGTATATACAGGAATATGTATTGATAAAAAAAGTAATATACTAGAAAAAATTATGTACTGGTAGGGTTATAGTATATATTATAAGCAAAATACCTATTATAATTATACATTCCATATTTATAAGGAAATATTAAATTAAGCAACGATAAGATAGATAAAAATATGTTAAGATTAAATTATTCAAAGATAAATTAGAGTATACATATATTAACAAAGGAGGAAACAAAGATGATTATAAATTTTTATAACTCTAAAGATGATTACATAAAGCATGTTAGTTCGTCATCTAAGTTAATCGAGAAATTTTTAAACTTTTTCTTTATTATTTTTTTAATTATCGAAACTATAGGTATAACATTTAAATTTGAAGGGGCTTTTATGTTTTTTGTATTCATTGCAACATCAATGCTGTGTTTTATAATATATCTAATATATAAACTTATAACAAAACCAATTTTTTGTATAGTAAGTAAGATGTATGTAGAAAAAAATTTAAATAAAGTTCTCAATAATTATCCCAATATGATAGGTAATAAAATAATAGAAGTTAATAGCGATAAACTTATTATTAATACTAATGATGAACGTGCGGAGTATGATTATTCTAAAATAACAATAAACACTTTTCATAGTGATATTATAGATATAGGCTATAACATAAAAATACTCTGTACTATACCTACGAATGTTTTTAGTTCTAAAGAGGAAAAAGAAGAATTTATAAAATTAATTAAACAAAAACGTATAAAAGCTAGACAAAATAAAATAACAAAAGCTAAATAAGATTATTATAATAAATAATAAGGAGATTATGTTTTGATGATATATTAAAACATAATCTCCTTATTATCTATTAAAGTATATACATATCCTTGAATCCTTACTATTGTTAATACCCCTATTTCTAATTTCAAGTATCTTAGAAACTTCTTTGCATATACTATTTGCAAATTTATTTAAGATATTAATTTTTCTATTTTATTTAGATTCATATCATAAAATAGTTTGTACTTCAATTATTAAGTTTTTAAATTCAAACGTATCTTAATATATAAGTCTATCTAATAGTAATAACAATATATCAGCATATTTCTATATACAATCTATATATATTAAAAAATTTATTTATTTTAAGTTTATAATAAATTTTTATAAACTAAGGTTTACTTATTTTAAATTTTTAGCTATGTATATTAAAGAATTTATTTATTTTAAATTCTTTAATAAATTTTTATAAGCTAAGGTTTACTTATTTAAATTTTAGCTTATAAACATTAAAAATAAAATTGAAAGGTGTGTTAAATAGATATGGAAAATTTTGATCAATATTTTGAGAAGTTAAATTTTGAGGAAGTTGAGCCAAATAGAATTCTAAATCCTGAGGAGGTTGATGGCGAATTAGCAAGTGCTAACGATTTTACTGAAAATTCTATTGAAGTCTGCAATCACTTAAGAAATTCTAAAACTGCTTTATATTTTGGAGTAAATAAAAGTGGATCCAATATAAATGTTAGATCTAGTGCTGGTACAAATAACTCTATCGTCGCAAAAATGATGGTTCATGAAAGTTTTTGTTTTACAGGAATGAGAAGTTATCCTTCTGATGGTTATGAATGGCATCAAATAGAAATATTAAATCCATCTGGGAAATGGATAACAGGTTGGTATAGAGGTATGAATGGAGTAGGTTATTGGAAAAATAACCCTTATAGAAAATCCGGATCAAGACAATATTATTTGGTTAAACAAACTACTAATGCTTATACCCCTGGACAACAGTTTATGACGACATTAGAACCTGGTGATCAAGTATGGTGTGATTCACAGGCTAACAGTGGTAAATCTGGATCTAGTCAACATGATTGGATGTTATTTAATGGTTTTAGATTTAAAGGTGGTTTTGAAATGTCAATATATCAATATAGTGTTGGACAAGATTATGAAAGAATATCTTATGCATATGTAGACACTCAAATGAAACATGGAGCTTCTCACATAGTTGGAAACTGGTAAGAAATAAAAAAAGTGTGGTGATTTTAAAATCACCACATTTTTTATTTAATATAAAAAAGTTTGTACCAACAGTTTTGCTTAATCCATATTTATCAACCTGATTTTTAACTTCCTCTAAAACATCTTATTTTTCTTAAGTTATGTATAAAATTCTATATTTTATAATTTTATTTAATTTGTAATTCTTCTATAAAGTAGTTTAGTTGCCACATTACAGATTTTATTTCTTCTTCACTCTTATTTCCATCTTCTATGCAATCTTTAGCTAATTTTTTGCCAGCTTCAAAATTACTCCATCTTGCCTCAATATGAGTTGTTGCTCCCATCATATCTTTAGTAATAGTTTGGGCATGTTCTAACATTTTTCTAAGTTCTTTTATTTCTTCACTTTCAATACCTTCTCCATTAGGATTTGCAAAATGAAGTTTCGCTCCTCCCCACGACGCATGGTCTGAACCGATTCCATTTTTACCATCAGTTACTACAAGTTTTAACTCTTTAGCTCCATTTATACCAACTTCTACATATTTTTGAGAATCTCTAGAGTTCATAACTCCGCTATCAAATTTCTTAGTTCCATCTACATAAACTTCAAAGCTTACTGAAGCAACTGTTCCAAACATTTGTCTATCTACACCTACATATGAACTAAAGTATGCGTAGTCTTTATCAGTTAAATCATATGTTATAGTTGAAGTTGCATGTGCTCCTATACCTTTTTCATATACTACTTCTGCTCCATTTTCATCTGTTAATCTTAAAGCTTTATCACTCATTGATTTATCTTTATTTGGAGTTTTGTAACTATTTTGAGTAGATTTCCAATCATAATCACTTAAGTACTTATAATCTTGCATGTTTACTACTGCTATAGTTCTAGTTTTACTTATTTCGTTACCATCACTGTCTGTAACTTTATATGTTATAGGATATTTTCCTGGTTTATTAAAATTAACTTTACCAGTTACTTCAACTTTTGAAGTTATATCTCCATCTTCTGCATCTAGTGCAACATAATTTTCATTTAAGTCTATTTTTTCACCTAATTTAGTTGCAACTGATTTTGGTATAATTAATTTTGGCTTAGAGTTTGTAGTGTATAACTTAGTATCTGCCCATGAAGCAAAATCTCCAAGTCCTCCATCTCCTGCGTCATTTGCTACTAATTTTAATTCTTTTACTCCAGCTACAGGTATATTTACAAATTCAGCTTTACTATCTCTTCTTATTGTATCTGAAATATATACTTCTTTTCCGTCTGCAAATATTTTAAATATTATACTTGTTCTATTGTCATTATAGTTTTTGTCTGTACCTAGATATGTTGTAAAATGAGTGTAATTTCCATCTAAGTTATACACTATTTCTGCATTTGTGGCTGCTCCTATACCTTTATTAAACTCTTTTATTTCTCCATTTACATTAAGCTTTATTTTATTACTTGTATTTACTGCAAAATCTTTGTTTACATTTTTCCATCCAGATACTGCTGATTTCCAGCTAATATCACTTATGTATTTATCTTCACTATAAACTACGACTTTTCTTTCCTTTGTTATTATATTTTTATCACTATCTGTTACTTTATAAGTTATAGTATATTCTCCAGTTTTACTTGTAGTAAATCCATTGCTATTAACTTCAACTTTATTAGCTATATTTCCATCTTCTTGATCATTTGCAACTACATCTGACATTAAATCAAATTCACTATTTAATTTTACAAAAGTATTTTCTTCAACTTTTAAAGTTGGGAATTTAGCTTTTATTATTTCTTCAGCTTTATTTAAATCACTTTCAAACAATTTAAATGCAGGATGATTTTTAACCTCTTCTCTTAAAGCTGCTACTTTTTCTAATGTATTATATTTTTCTGTTATCTCAGTTTTACTATTATCAGTAAATAAATCATTACTTACTTTATCTGATAAAGTATCTTTTTTATAAAATGATACTTCACTTAAACTTGCCCAACCTTGATTAGCTTCAATGAATTTGAATTTAACTCTTCTTACATTATTCTTAGATATTTTAAATTCTACAACATCAGTATTACTTCCAGTATATTCACCTTTTCCTGATAATACAAAGTCGTCTCCTTGTGCCTCATCTGAAACATATATTTCAAATTTTCTAGCAAATCCTTTACCACCAGCATCTCTTCTAGCAGAATAGGCCATTTTATCTATATCAGAATTTTGCCCTAAGTCAAATATAACTTCATTATTAAATGAGCTACTATTTACTTTTCCTGTTTCCCAATGAGTATTTATGTTATTATCTATAGCCTTTGCTATAACACTGCTACCATAATTTCCACCATTGTTACTTACAGATTTTACTGGTAATTTAAATTCTTTATTGTACTTAGCTAAATTATCAAATTGACCAAACTTAGATTTATTAACTGATAATTCTTCATATACCGTTATATATGATTTTTTCTCTACTGAGTTTTTATCACTATCAGTTACTTTATATACAACTTCAAATCTTCCAGCTTGTCCTTCTTTATAATTGTTAGATATTATTTCTATCTTCGAAGTCAAGTTTCCATCTTCAGCATCTTTTGCTATAACACCGCCCATAATGTCTACTTTATCTCCTAATTTATAAACCTTATCTTTAGCAGTTATAACTGGCTTTGAATTATTAGTAGTTAGTTTTGGATTAGCTATTATACCATGGTCTGAACTATTTCCATTTCCACCATCATGTATTTCTATAACTAATTCTTTTACACCTTTAACATCTACGTTTATATTTATCATATTATCTGCATGTTTTAAAACTGGTGTAGTAGCTAATGTTTTTCCATCTCCTACTATTTTAAATGTTATACTAGATTTATCTTGTGCTTGTAATCCCATATCTACTCCAAGCAAAGCTTCAAATTTATCATAATCTTTACCAGATAAGTCATAGACTATTTTACCATTTGCATGTATTCCAAATCCTTTTTCAAATGTCTTTATGTCTCCATTTACTCTGCCTTTTATATTAGTATTTCTTCTTGGAGTACCATATTTAGTCTCTACAGATTTCCACTGATCATCTGATAAATAATCATAATTACTTACTACTTCAACTGATACGACCTTTTCTGTAGTTATACCTGCATCTTCTAAAGTATATATAACTTTGTATAAACCTTTTTTAGCAGTATTTACGTTACTTTCAAATTTAACCTTAGAAGTTAAATCTTGTCCATTGTTACTATTTCCCTTAACATAATCCATAGGGTTAAATTCTTCATTTAATCTTAGAATTAATTTATCTTGTTGAACTTTTATACTTGGTGAGAATGAGTTTATAGCAACTTTATCTCCAGTTCCTAAGTTAAGGTCATAAGGTACAACTTCGTACTTAGAATTTTTGCTATGGTCTGCACTAGTATCTATAAAGCTATTGTTTGAAGTAAATCCTATTATTTCACCATCTTTGATTACTTCAAATCCTAGTAAATCTGATTTAGCATTATCTTTTACATTAAATGTTATCTTCGTTTTATTTTCAACTTGATTTAATGAAACTTCTAATACATTCTTATCAACAAATCCTTTTCCTTTATAATCAAATTTATTATCATTTAAGTACCAAATTTTCTTACTTGGCTTTGGATACTTACTAGTTTCTTGTCTAGTCTCTTCGTTTACTTCAAATCCATGTCTTGCAAAATATCCACTTAAATCTTCTCCAATTACTTCAGATGAGAATTTAATTAAGTATTGCATTTTTAAATTAGTAGGATTTTCTTCCCCAAGGCTTACATTTCTTTCTCTGTATAATCTATTTAATTGTCCCCAATAACCTGGCTTGTACATTTCTAATTGCCAGTAAACTGCTAGATTCTCGAAGAATCCACCTTCAGTATATTTATTAGAACTTTCACTTAATACATTTTTGTAAACATGAGAGTCATATGGTATTCTCTTATCTAATTTATTATAGTATCCAGACATATACATAGGTAGCATATTGTTTGTTACTTCACCAAATACTCTTGCTCCTACATCCATTCTATGTCCTATTTCATGAGTTAACCCCCAAGATCCGCCTCTATCTTCAAATGGAACTAATAAACTTGCCATAACATCACCTTGAACACCAATATGTCCTGATGCTGCATACATATATCCAAATGGTTGAGCAAGTCTTACATTATCTCTTATATATTTAGGATCATTTTTTATGCTACTTCCATCTAAAGCATAGTATTTAAATAATTCTTTCATATGAGTATTATAAGATTTTATAGTATCTAAAGGATTTACACCTTGCTCTATGTAAGCTTGATATGCACCTGTTGCAGTACCTGTCCAGAATATGTGGTCACTTACAAATTCAAATGTATCTATTACTTCTCTGTCTAATACATTAGGGTTTTTCTTTTTATCTTCATCAATTTTCTTTTTATATTCTATTAAGAACTTTTTAAATTCTTCTATATTAGTATCTTTTGTTACAAATGGGAATTTTTGTCCTCCAACAAATCTTATTACTGGTGCCTTAGGCTGTTGCTCAGGTGTATAAGGATTTACAATATATATTGGTCCACCTTTAGTTACATCATGATGATACTCCTTATCTTTTGGTATTTCTGGTACAGTTATAATATTTTTACCTGGATGAAGGCTTAATGTTCTTCCCCAAGTTGACCAACTTCCCTCTTGTTGTGAAAAGAATATTTGAGGTAGAGGTCCTTTAGGGTCTGCATCTACATAAACAGTTAATTTTTCACCTGGCTTTGCTAATACTCCTGTTGGTTGATTATTATTTCCAAATCCAAATTTTAAATTCTTGTCTGCATGTTGTACCATATCACCATGTTGTTCTGCTACTACTACTTTTGTAGTTTCTAATTTACCTTGAACTATATCTTTTGCAGTATTTATATCTACTTTAAATAATTCTTCTAATGGATGTCCTTTTACTTCATTTTCTAGAGCACTTAATTTTTCTAATGTGTTGAAGTTCTCTGCTACTTCATTCATTAATCCATTTGTAAATAAAGATTTCATTTTATCATAAACTTTGTCTTCTTTATATAACCTTAAGTCTCCAATTGAAGCCCAGCTGTCTTGCACATTATCAAATACAAACTTTAATCTTTTTACTTTCGTTGGATTAAATTGTACTTCTAATAAATCACTTGTGACTGTATATTCTCCAGTAGTTATCTTACTAAAGTTATCTCCCTTTGTTGTTGGTGAAACATATATACTAAAGTTTTTAGCAAATCCTTTACCACCATTTCTACTTTTATATACTAGTCTATTTAAAACTTGATCTTCTTCTAAAGTTAAGTTTACTTCATTTTTAAATGAATCAGAGTTTGGTCTTCCTGTTTCCCAATGTGTATTTACATCTTCATCAACTGCAAATTTTAATGCTGATCCTCCGTATTGACCGCCATTATTCGATATATTTGCTATTTTTTCACTACCTATTCTAAACGCTTTATCATACTCATTTATATGAGACGTGTAAAAAGGTGTAAATTTACTTATAATTGCATTAGTAGATGTTACTTCTCCTTGTTGTACTAATTCTATAGCATTTAGTAAATTCTCTTTATAATCTTCATAAAACGGATGACTTTTAGCTTCTTCTTCTAATACTTTTATTTTTTCAACAGTATTAAATTCGTCACCAATTTGACTCATAGCAGAATCTTTAAATAGTCTATCCATTTTTTCGCTTAATTCATCTTGAGTGTATAACCCAAACTCAGCTGCACAAGCCCAGTTTTCATATCCTTTTTTAAATACAAATTTAACCCTTTTAAACTCTGTTGGATTAAATCTTATTTCAATAGAATTTTGAGTTATTTGTGATGTTCCACTAGATACTAAGTCAAAAGTGTCACCTTTAGATGTTGTTGAAGCGTATATATCGAATGCTTCAGCAAATCCTCTATTTGAACCACGAGGTGCAGTATATACTATTCTATTTAATTTAGTTAATTCACTTAATTCCATTACAACTTCATTTGTAAAACTTGAAGAATTTTGCTTAGCCGAATGCCATTTAGTCTGTGGATTTCCATCTATTGCTCTAGATATTGCATTTTCTGCATAACTTCCACCGTTAGCAATTATCGATACTATCTTATTAGAAGGTAGTTTGTAAATTTCATTATATGCTGGAAGTAAGTCACTGTTTATATCTTTAAACTTAGATACTTTTGCATCAGTATAGCTAACTTCTTTTTTATCAACAATTAATTTAGCATTATCTATATCTTCTTTAAAATCCCCGTATAGTGGATGATTTTTAACTTCTGATTCTAAAGCAATTATTTTTTCTATACTATTAAATTCTTCACTAACTTGATTCTTAGAACTATTTATAAATAAGCTTTTCATTTTATCACTTATTTCATCTTCTTTATAAAACATAAATTCTGATGCTGATGCCCAATCTTGATTAGCTTTTTTAAATTTGAATTTTATTCTTTTAAATTCAGTTGAATTGAACTTAATCTCTACTATATCTCCGCTAGATCCTTTATACTCTCCACTAGTTACTAGTCTAAAGTCATCACCTTCATTTGTAAGAGATGTATATATTTCAACTTCTTGAGCAAAACCTTTACCTTTTGCAGATGCTTGTCTTGCCGCATATACGATTCTGTTTAAGTTAGTTACTTCATTTAACCCAACTACTACTTCATTTGTGAATTCTGAGCTATTTGGTTTTCCAGTTTCCCAGTGTGTCTTTAGATTTCCATCTATAGATTTCTCAATGTTGTCACTTCCATATTTTCCACCATTGTTAGTTATAGATGTTATGTTTGAGTTGTCCATTTTGAATACTTCATTATAAGCATTTAATTTATCATTATTATATAAATCAAATTTACTTATAGTAGCTTTCTTAACTTCATTTTCAGATGAAATTTCTAATTTTGAAGTGTTGCTGTTCGGTATCTCACTTGCTAAAACTTCTATTGTTGTAGCTGAGAAATTAGTGATTATTGCTGCCATAGTTACGGCTGCTATTTTTTTTCTGTGCATATTTTTACCTCCTGATTAGTTTTGTAACCCTCAGAAGTACATTAAAAAAGCTACTCAAAAAGAGTAGCCTTGTATATTACCTAATAAATTTAATATTTTCACAATAAACAAAAGTAATAATATTAATTAACTAAGCTTAAAAACAAAAAGTATAATGTACTCTTTGGCAACTGGCTGACATAGTTATAAACCTTAGTCCCTATAGCTTTGCGTCCCCAGATTTCCCTAGGTTTGCCTATTTAATTTTATTTTAAAATTATTTTCATTATTATTATACATTTTTTTCCATAATTTGCATAGTATAAATTTTCATTTAATTTTGATTAATCAGACTTAATTGATTTTTTATCAACCTTTAGAATTCTTAGTTTCTATATCTGATTTATTTACTATCTTAATTATGCGTTCTACTCTTTAAAATTAATAATTTATAATATTATTTTTTCATAATTTTTCTTGAAATATATAAAATATTATAATTGCAGTAATTAATGTAAAAATAGATGTAATTAAATTTGAATCTACTGAAACATAAAATACATAAAAACAAGCATTGTCTATTGCATGAAGAAGTATACACAACCAAATACTTTTTGTTTTATAAAATAAGGGAGTCATTATAAATGATGTAGAAATACAACTTATAGCAAATGGTATAAACATAAGTTTTTGTTGATGTGAACCTACAACAAACCACATTGGAATATGCCAAATTGACCAAGCACATCCAACTATTAAAGTAGCTATAGTTGGAGAAAATCTTTCTAGAAGCTTAGGTAATAGAAATCCACGCCATCCAATTTCTTCAAGTCCTCCTCCTATAATTGCAAAAGGTACAATAAAAATAATTAAGCTAAGTGGATATCGTAGCATCAGTAAATTTTTACTTTGAGTTTTAAAAGCTATATATGCAGATACCCATAATACAATTGGAGCAAAAATAGTATATAAATACATAATCGGCTTTTGTTTTATATTTATTATAGATTTTAAAAATAATTTAAATTCATTAGTTTTATTATAGTATCTTTTAAATGTAATAAGTGCTGCAATAGAAGGTGAATATCCTGCAATACCATAAATTATCATAAAAATAGGTGTACCGAAAGTTAATATATTAAATTGTGTTGTTATTATCGATATTGTATAAAAAATCATACTTATGGTGATTAATGAAATCGTGTAAAACTTCAATTCCTTATTCATATATTACCCTCCTTACCTACCTATATTTTTTTGTATTATATATAAATTTATTATGCCACTACTATTAATATTACTTGCATAAAAATAAAGCCTATTATATTTAATTATTGTAGGCTTTATAATAATCTCAAATTTGTATATTTTAAATTAATTTATGATAATTTTTTAAACTCTTTTACTATTTTAGCTGAGTTAAAGTTGACTTAAAATAACGTAATATTTATAGATTGTAAAGATAGGTTTTACATAAAAAAAGCTATAACTTCATGGTCATAGCTTTTTACTTATAGCTATTTTAGTAATATCTAATTTCTTTTTTTAACCATATCTAAAAAATACTTATGAACTCTTAAATCATCAGTTAATTCAGGATGAAAAGATGTAACTAGCATATTATTTTCTTTTGCTGCTACTATCTTTCCATTAACTTTTGATAGTACTTCTACTTTATCACCTACATTTTTAATATAAGGCGCTCTTATAAATACCATAGGAATATTATCTCCTATGTAATTTACTTTTTCTTCTGTATTAAAACTTCCTAATTGTCTTCCATATCCATTTCTTACAACTTCTATATCCATTGTGCCAATATGTACATCATCATTTTCAATTTCTTTAGCAAGTAAAATCATACCTGCACAAGTTCCCCATACAGGAGTTTTTTCTAAAATTTTTTCTTTTAATGTATCATATAAATCTAGTGTTTTAAGTAATTTTCCTATCGCTGTACTTTCTCCACCAGGTATAATAATCCCATCAATATTTTCAAAATCTTCTTTATTTCTAATCTCTATATATTCTATATCTAATTTTTTTAATATATTTATATGCTCTCTATAAGCACCCTGCATTGCTAATACCCCTATTTTCATATTACCATCCTCTAACTGCTAACTTCTCTTCATTTTGTAAGCTGCTTACAGATATTCCACTCATAGCATCACCTAGATCTTCTGATATCTCAGCTAGTTTTTTAGGATTATTGTAATGTGTAACTGCCTTAACTATAGCCTCTGCTCTCTTCTCAGGATCATCTGATTTAAATACACCAGATCCTACAAATACACCATCGCATCCAAGTTGCATCATTAAAGCTGCATCCGCTGGAGTTGCAATTCCTCCTGCTGCAAAGTTAACTACTGGCAACTTACCATTTTCGTGAACATATTTTATTAAATCATATGGAGCGCCCATTTCCTTAGAAATGTTCATAAGCTCTTCTTCTCCCATAGATACTACTTTTCTTATATCGGATATCATAGTTCTCATATGTGTAACTGCTTCAACTACGTCACCTGTTCCAGCTTCACCTTTAGTTCTTATCATTGCACAACCTTCACCAATTCTTCTTAGTGCTTCTCCTAAATTTCTAGCTCCACATACAAAAGGAACATTGAACTTAAATTTATCAATATGATATATATTATCTGCTGGAGTTAATACTTCACTCTCATCTATAAAATCTACTTCTAAAGCTTCAAGTATTTGTGCTTCTACAAAATGCCCTATTCTAACCTTTGCCATTACTGGTATACTTACCGCTTCTTGAATTTCTTTAATCATTTTAGGGTCTGACATTCTTGCTACCCCACCATCTTTTCTTATATCTGATGGGACTCTTTCTAAAGCCATTACTGCACAAGCTCCTGCTTTCTCTGCTATTATTGCTTCAGCTGGATTTGTAACATCCATTATTACTCCACCTTTTAACATTTGTGCTAAATTTTTATTTAATCCATATCTACTATTCATATAAAATTCCCCCTAATATTAAATTTTTACTTTATCAATAAAAATAGTAGTACAATTTACATATATTATCAATTAACACCTTATAAGATGCTTATTTTATCCAATTGTATCCATACATTTTTTGTATTTAAATACAATATATAAAATTACTATATCTATATTTATATATTTTTAAGCTCCAAGCAATATTTTAAATGTATAGTCAAACATTAACTACCTATAAAAACACTTTAAAAATTATGTTAACTGTAACAAACAACAATAAATTGATGGTATAGTTTTTGGTATTGAAAATTTCATATTATAAAAATTTAAAATAAAATACTCTAGTTATAAGCTATTTATCTTGAGTATTTTATTTTTATTGATATTAATTATCATTTTTATTTACAAATAATTATTAGTGTGCTATTATCTAATTAAGTTAAATAATATTTACGGAGGTAGATTGATATGAATAAAGTTAATATAATATATTGGAGTGGTACAGGAAACACTGAAACAATGGCTCAATCTATATTTTCAGGTTGTAATGATGATGCTAAGTTATTAAGTGTTGATAAAGCTACTCTAAATGATATAGATGAATCTGATGTATTATTTTTAGGTTGCCCTGCAATGGGAGATGAAGTTTTAGAAGAAGGTGAAATGGAACCTTTTATGGAAAGTATCTCTTCTTTAGATAATAAAAAAGTAATACTATTTGGATCTTATGGTTGGGGCGATGGCCAATGGATGAGAGACTGGGAAGAAAGAATTACAAGTTTAGGAGCTAATATAGTTGAAGAAAGCGTAATTGCAAATTATGACCCAGAAACCTCAACATTAGATTCACTTAGATCTTTAGGTGAAAAATATTCTAAATAAAATTCGCTACACTCATGTAAACAACGACCTGCAAATCAGGTCCATTGATCAAATTTAGTAGTTAAAATTCTTTCTGTTGTATTTAATTATTTATTTACAACTTAAAATTTAAATATTATTGTATACACATTTTAGATCCCCTAGTAATCATTTTGATTTCTAGGGGATCTTATTTAATTTAAATATATATTTAATTAACTCATAAGTATTTTTAAAAACTTTTCTCTATTATTTAAAAAGTCTTGAGTAATTTGATAATTTTCACTTTCTTCATAATTTACAGTAGTTATCTGTTCTTCTTTTATCTCATATATTACTGAATTTGGATAAGCCATAAGTATTGGCGAATGAGTTGCTATTATAAATTGACATCCTTCATTAACAAGTTCATTTAATCTAGTTAATACTGCCATTTGCCTTGCTGGAGACAAAGCTGCTTCTGGTTCATCAAGAATATAAATTCCATTTCTTGAAAACTTGTTTAGAAAAATAGATAAAAATGATTCTCCATGAGATTGCTTATGTAAGGATACTCCTCCATACGCGTTTATAATCGGCATACCCATAGTCTCTTTATCAAGTTCATCTATATTAGATGCAACATTGTATAAAGATTCTGCTCTTAGAAAAAATCCTTGCCTAGGCTTTTTAAATCCTTTTGATAGTGTTATGTATTTATGTAAGTCTGAATGACTATCACAAGTTGAGAAGTTAAAGCTTTTGCTACCACCTTCTGGATTAAATCCGTAAGATACTGCTATAGCTTCTAATAGTGTGGATTTTCCACTTCCATTTTCGCCAACTATGAATGTAACTTTAGGATGAAATTCTAGCTTGTCTAAGTTCTTTATAATTGGTAGACAAAATGGATACTTATTTTTACTCTCTATTTTATCTTTGTTTAATTTTACATATCTAATATATTGTTTAATATTTATCTCTTCCAATAGTAATCACTCCTTACAAACTTAGTATAACACGTTATTGATTTTAATTAAGATTATTCATAAGCTATAAAAGTAAACTTACTTAAAACTATAAGATTAACACCCTAAAAATTTATTTAAATCTCTTTGGCTTCTCTACTCTCATAGCTATTATATAACCACATTCTGTGCATATATATGCTATTACATTTGAGCTAAATCTAAATGAATCCATTGGATGCATACTTCCATAACCTTTTTGTATTCCTCGCTCTATTTCATCGCAACCACAATTTGGACATTTATCAATGTTTATCATATATTCATTCTCCTTAATTATAATATTTGTATTTTATAGTATAATTTATCTATTTTTAAAGTTTCTTCTTTAACTTTTCCTAATTCATTTTAGGTAGTTGTCATAATTAATTACTATATTTTCTATCTTAGCATAATTTAATTTCTTAGATTTACTAATAAACTATCAAATTAACTTTAACTTTTCAATAGATTGTGCTTAAAATGCCGTTTTTTGTACCTAAATAGGTATAATTTCATAAAACTAGTATTATATGATATAATTAACAATCGTAGTTATAAATCGAAATTGACAAAACATAAGGGGGTAAATTAATGATAAATGCAAGTTTTTCAATAGTTATGATTTTAACTATTATTGCATGGGGAATATATAGATTGGTTCTGTATAAACGAAATAAAAAAATAAATATATTAAGAGAATGTGTATTACTGTTATTTTTATTATACTTTTTAGTACTACTACTAGTAACAGTATTTAAGTATTCAGCAATATCATTTAGTAATCCATTAGATAAATATGTTTATAATAAATATGGAGTTTTTGGAATAATAAATCTTATTCCATTTAAAGAAACTATATCTACATTAACAGATAATCATGTGCCTATTATGATGCCTATAAGAAATATAGTTGGAAACATATTATTATTCATACCACTAGGTTTAATGATTCCTATATTATTTGAAAAGTATAATAAGTTATCTAAAATATTTTTTCTAGGATTTATTTCATCATTAAGTATAGAGGTAGTTCAGTTATTTGTAGGAGATAATGTATCTGATATAGATGATGTTATTTTTAATACCACTGGCGCAATACTAGGTCTATTATGTTATAAGTTATTAAAAAAAGTAGTTAAAAAGACTAAACTTAATAATACTTTAGAAAGTATAAATGATTCTTATACAGAAAACATATTTAACAAAAGTATAAAAGTCTTATCTATGATAAGTATATTGATAGTTAGTGTATATACTTATTATGTTTATGATCAAACAGGGTCCGATAAATTATCTAATCAAGAATTAGCCATGGAAATTTTCAAAGATAATAGTGGAAAATTTATTGATTCTAAAGATTTAGAAGATAAGAAATTTTATCTTTTCAAAAACGAAGACGGATTAGCTACGCAAGCCTTAGTTAAATATGGTAAATCTAGATATGCAAATTCATATGAAAGCTATGGGTATTATATTGGAAATGATGTGGGATATACTATAGATTTTATGTCTAAATTAGAACCATCAACAGATAAAATTACTTATAGTGTTATTGTTTACGGTAAAAATAGCAATGCTTCTAAATTGGTTATTACTTTAGATAAAAAAGATTATAAAATTGACCTAAAAACCAACGATTATTTCTTAGCCGTATATCCAGAGTATTTAGAAATAGACGAAGATATAATAAGTAATATTCATAATGGTGTAAATAGCGAAGATTTTACAATTAAATTTTTAGATAGTAATGGAAATATTGTAAAAGATATGAAATTTAAAAAAGAATGATAAATAAAAATGACTGTATTTATACAATACAGTCATTTTTATTTATTCAATTTGTTATTTTTGTATTTCTACATTATTTTTTATGTATTCTAAAGAGTTAACTTTATTTATATTATTAATCTTTATACTATAATTTTCTTTAGATGAACTTGAACTAATATAAATTTCTTTATATTTATAATCAGTTTCTTTAAATGCATTTATTATTTCATAGGCACCCTTTGAAAATTCATCAGAATTATTATAAAGATATTCTTCACTACTTATCTTATTTATATCTTTATATAAACATAAGTCTAATGACTCTATTTCTTTATTTGAATAGTTTTTTGTTAAATCGTAATCTATATCATATTTTTC
>NZ_JAFFPK010000075.1 GCF_017590215.1 Clostridium sp. CCUG 7971 | reverse complement strand
TAAATTAATAAGCTATTTTTTATACTTGTCTATAATAACATATTTTCTAATATTTTGACTAATTTTGTATTTTGAATACAAAACCACCTTGTATAAGGTGGTTAATTAAAATTTAATTTATTTTTATATCTGATTCTTTATTTAATTTTTCAATATGCTCTATATAATATTTTTTTAGTATTTCTTTATTTATCTCATCTTTGCTTTCTTGTATAGATTTTATTTTATCATTCTTATCATTAACTTTTACTATATGATATCCTTTGCTAGTTTCAATAATATTAGAAACTTCACCTTTATTTAATTTAAACACTTCATTCGTAAACTCTACATTTTTATCATCTTTATTAAAGTATCCTAATTCTCCACCATTTTTCCCACTTAGTTTATCATCTGAATATTCTTTAGCTAGTTCTTCAAAACTTTCTCCATTTTGTATTCTGATTAATATATCACTAGCCTTTTTTCTTAAAGCTTCATTTTCTTCTTTACTCACTAAATTATTATCTTTATTTAAGTTAGATATTAAAATATGAGATGCATTTATTTCTTTTGTTTTAAAATCATTTTTATTTTGCATATAATATGTTTTAATATCATCATTATTTATTTTTATGTTTTTTTCGAAATCTGATTTATAATTATTTATGGTCATATCTTTTTTAATTTCTTCCATTAAATACTCTTTATCTAATTTAATCTCATCTATTAATTTTTTATATTTAATATTTTTATTTAAAGCATTTTTTATTTCTTTATACCTTAATTCAATATCTTCTTCTTTTGGTGTAAATCCTTTTTCTTTTGCCTTTTGATATAAAACTTCATTATCAATCATAAAAGATAGTATATTATTTTTTATATCTTTATTATTTTTATTTTCTATTTTATCAGTATAATTTATATCTTTATATTTACTTGTGTTGTTTATTATATCAATTGTTTTTTCATACTGCTCTTTTGTTATATTAACTCCATTTACTGTTGCAATATTTTTATTACTACATCCTACCATTGATAAAGATAATAGGCTAATTATACCTACATAAAATGTCCTTTTCACTATAATGCACCTCATCTACTGTATCTTTTGTTTTGACTTATTTATATAAATTACCTATCCAGAAATTTTTAGGATTTTGGTTTTGACTTATTGGTAATAATTCATACCCTTGTTCTGATAAATACTTTAATACTTTATCTAGCGCTTCTACTGTCTGTTTTTTTTCATGTATTAAAACTACTATATCATCTTCATTACTAGAGTATGTTTTTACGTTTTCTAAAATTTTATTTGCGTCAGATTTCCAATCTTCTGTATCAACATTCCAGTCCCAAACTTTGTAATTTGCATCTACTAATGCTTTGTATGATTCAGATGGTGTATATGGCTTGCTTCCATAAGGTAATCTTACTAGACTAGATTCTTGACCTGTGATATCATAAAATGTTTTTCTATTTATATCAAACTCTTCTTTTGCAGAAATACTTTTTTTATAAAGTTTGTGTATATCATGAGATACACTATGAAATCCTGCAGTATTTCCACTTTCAACTATATTTTTAACTTGTTCAGGATAATTTTTCATATTTCTATCTATCAAGAAAAATGTTCCCTTTGCATTATATTTATTTAAGATTTCTATAATCTTATCAGTATATTTAGATGGCCCATCATCTATTGTTATATATGCAACTTTTCCAGAATTCCTCATTGGACCCTTATTCACTTCTTGAGTAGTGTTATAGATAATTTCAGTTATTGTTGTATTTGATAAATTATCATTTCTAAAGTCTTTGTAGTTTTTGGTATAACCATATCCTATCTTTATATTAGATGAAATTATTCCTAGTGTTAGTATTCCTGTACTTAAAAATATAACTTTTTGTTCTTTATTCATTTTGTTCATGGTTATGCCTCCATATTATGTCTTAATTTATACCTTATAATTTTAATTTTTTATTAAATTTAAATATACTCTGTATTTACTTCCTTTATATATTATTAGTCAATTTTTTTCTTTTATCAGTAAAATATAAAATAAAAAAAATAAATTATAGTATAAAAAACTCAAAGTTAAATAACTTTGAGTTTTTTATTTTAATTTATTTTTTATCATATAGTTATAAACAGGTATACCTATAGCTGTTATTAAAAGTCCTCCGACTGATATCATTGTAGTCTTGATCCCTGAGAAAAATAATTGATTAATTACTACAAATAAACCACTAAATATGGCTATTAAAGGTATAATTGGATATAGTGGTACTTTATAAGGCCTATATAAATTTGGCTGTTCTTTTCTTAATTTTATAACACCTATAAATGTTAAAACATAGAATATCCATATAGCAAAAACTGCTAAGTCAGTTAATAAATTAAATTGACCTGACAGAGCATATATAGATGAAATTATTGCTATTAATATTATTGAATTTGCTGGTACTTGAGAGCTATTTAACTTTGATAAACTCTTGTATCCTGGTAATGTCTTTTCATTAGCTAGTGTATATGTTACTCTTGACCCTGTTAGAATAAATCCATTTAATGTTCCAAACACTGATATTAATATACCTAATGTTATAATTTTACCACCAACAGATCCAAATATAGCTTCTGCTACTGCAGCTGCAGGTGCTGAGTACTTAGCTAAATCACTGGCTGGTAATACCCAAAGATATGCTAAATTTATTACTAAATAAACTGCCATAACTAATGCTAATCCACCAACTATAGCTTTTGGTAAATCTTTTTCTGGATTTTTCATTTCACCGGCTAACGCTCCAACATTTATCCATCCATCATAAGCAAATAGTATTGCTATTAAAACTTGTCCTAACACATTTCCCATACTTATACTTTCTCCAACAAGTGGCGATATTATTGCATTTTCACCACTTCCTTTTATAAATCCAAATACCATTATAAGTATAAGTGGTATTAATTTACAGGCTGTAGATACTGTCTGTATAGAACCTCCAGTTTTAGAACCTAGAGTATTTAATCCAGCAACTAAAATTATTATCCCTATTGCTATAGGTAGTAATAAGGAAGAATTACCTATTAAAGATGTTGCTTGTTGTGCAAATATAACCCCAAGTGCAGCTACGGTACCTGGAAAAAATAATACAGTTTGCAT
>NZ_JAFFPK010000074.1 GCF_017590215.1 Clostridium sp. CCUG 7971 | reverse complement strand
AATAATACAGTTTGCATCCATCCTGTTAAAAATCCTAATTTATCTCCATATATTTCTTTTATATATATCATCATTCCGCCCGTTTTAGGTATAGCTGCAGAAACCTCAGCTGTCGTAAGACCTGCAGTTATTGTTATAATTCCGGCCAATATCCATGCTATAATCCCAAGTCCTGGTTCTCCTCCTGTTGACATATAAACTGATTGAGGCTTAAAGAATACCCCTGCTCCAATTACCATACCTACAACTGTAGATAAAGCAGCCGATATACCTAATTCTTTTTTAAGCTCTTCATTTTCAATAGATCGCCTATTTTCCATTTTCTTCTCCTTGTTGAATTGTCATTTTTGTTATATTTTTCTATTATAATATAATAAAAATATTTTTCAACAATTTACGACTTTTTGTTATCTTTTCTTAATAAAGTATAATAGGTAGGATAAATAAATTAATCCTACCTATTATATATATATTAAATTTTAATATTTCATCGATTTAATAATATCATCGATTTCATAACTAGCTTTTTGGATAGCATCTAATCTTTCTTCCTCACTAGTACCCGTACCATCTACTAATAATTCTTCAAATTTTTTAATTCCTATAAACTTCATTATACTTTCTACATAATTTAATCCTTTATTCATAACTGGTTTTAATAACCAAGGTATATGTCCTCCTGAAGATTGTATATATACCATACTTCTATCTATGTCATTTAAAAGACCTTCTGGTTTATCTTCATTAAATGTTATAGTTTCACCATCTTGAATTATACAGTCTATATATTCTTTAAGCGGTGCAGGAAATGATAAACTCCACATAGGTGCTGCAATTACATATACATTAGCTTCTTTAAATTGTTCACATAGCTTTCTTATTTTTTCCACTTCTCTTTTATCTTTATCATCTAGCTTATTTGCATCTTCTTCTTTTTTTATGCAGTTTCTTTTTTCAAAATACTGATATTCTAATCTTGGTATATGTTGCTTGTAAAGATCTATTTCTTCTATAGTAAAATCTTTATTTAGTTCTAAAAATCTGTTTATAAATTTTCTAGCTACAGTTTTACTAGATGATAAATTTTCTGACTTTGAGTTTACACTTATATATAGTAATTTTTTCATTGTATGCCTCCTAGAATATTCTTTATTTTATTATTATTTCTTAAATAAAATTTATTATTCTAAGACTATATAGCTTAAAATTATCTAAAATCCTTTGTATCACTTTCAATTGCAAATTCTGTATTTATATTTTTATTAGAATTTTTGTTATGTTCTTCTTTTGATATTTTATTATAACTTTTTAATTCTATAAATAAAATTGTACCTGTTATAAGAGTTGATATGAAATCCGATATTGGCTGCGCTAACCAAACACCATTTAGTCCTATAAATTTAGGTAATATCATTATAATTGGTATTAATAATATTACTTGTCTAAGTAAACTTAAAAACATTGCGATTTTAGCTTTTCCTATAGATTGAATATAGTTAGTTCCTGTTATAGATATCCCTACTATAGGCATCATTAATAAATATATTCTTATCCCACTGACAGTTATACTCATAAGCTCTTTATCTCTATTAAATAAGCCTATAATAATTTTGGGGAATAACTGAACAATAATAGTTCCAATAAGAAGGATTACTGTAGCTGCAATAAGAGATGCTAAATAAGTTTTTTTAGCTCTATTATATTGTTTAGCTCCATAGTTAAATCCTATAATAGGTTGTGATCCTTGGTTTAACCCAAATATTGGCATTAAGAAAATCATACTTATTGAAGATATAGTTGTCATTGCGCCTATTGCTAAATCTCCACCATATATTTTTAATGCATTATTTGATATAACTTGAACCATACTAGCTGCAAGTTGCATTGCAAAAGGTGATACCCCTATAGCAAACACTGCCATAACTAATTTCTTATCAAGTTTTAAACTAGATTTAGCAAATTTTAAATTTGACTTTCCTGATAAATAATAATTCAATGTTAAAATTGCAGTTATAGCTTGCGATGTTATTGTAGCGTATGCAGCTCCTTTTATTCCTATATTAAATATAAATATAAATACTGCATCTAATATTATATTAGTAACACAACCAACTACCATTATTCCAGCTGAAATCTTAGGACTTCCATCAGCCCTAATTGAATGATTAAGAGAAAATGCTAAAAGATTAAATATCGTCCCCATAAGTATTACATGTATATAATCACTTGCATAAATTAAAGTATTTTCACTTGCTCCAAATGCTATAAGAATTTTATCTGCAAATACAATACCTATAAAAGTAAGTATAAGTCCTATAATTAATGCAAGAGCCATTGCATTCCCTATTAGCTTTTTAGCCTCTTCCTTTTTACCTTGACCTAATTTAATAGATATATTTGTAGCTGTTCCTATACCAATTAACATACCAAATGCTAATATTATGGTCATTATTGGCATAGTTATTCCAAGTCCTGTTATAGCTAATGGACCGACTCCAGGTATATTTCCTATAAATATTCTATCTACTACATTATATAATGCATTTACTAGCATACCTATTATTGCTGGTATAGAATATTTTAATAATAACTTCCTTATAGGTTCCGTACCTAGCACTTGTTGACTATCCATATTATACCTCCTTTTCACTAATACTTTAGTTGCGTTAACAACTATTTCCTTAATGTTAAAATATTTACATATATGAAGTTTTTCTGCTTCTTTAATTTATTTTACTATTAATATAATATGCATCTTAATCTATTTATAATTACTATAATATTTGTAATTTTATATTGATAAATTAATTTAATATATTTTCATATGATATCTAAAATTTTTAAAAGTATATATGACCTTGTTTTTGAAATACTATATAGTATAAATATTTATTTTAAAGGAGTTAAATTTATGAAAGATAATACTTATTTTACTGATAAATATGATGATCAACATCAACAAATAAAAGATAATTTAGATATCATAGAAAGTACAGATAGTGAAACTACAGATATTATAGATTTTAGAGTTGTTAATAAAAATAACTCATATCCTTTAAAAAATAATAAAGACTATGATACTAATTTTGAAAATAATAACAAATAAAAA
>NZ_JAFFPK010000073.1 GCF_017590215.1 Clostridium sp. CCUG 7971 | reverse complement strand
ATAGCTTCTGCTTTGTGTTTAAAAATGCAACTTTGAGTTTATTTTATCGGTAGGGTTTAGTGAATTTAATTGAGGATTAAAGCCAACATAGTTAATTATTAAAGTATTATTACTAGAAGACCAATCCACGGATTCTAGTATGGAATTTAATAATAGTTTTTTCTTATCTACATTAGCATTATCAATCTCATCATTGAATCTATTTAGATTGTTTATTAAAACATCTAAGTTTAAATTTGAATTGTTTATTTCTTGAGTATGACTTTTTAAAGAATCAAGTTCAGATTTTAAATTTAATATTTCATTATTAAGCATTTCTATTTTTTTAATTATAAAAGAAGAAGCTAAGCTATCTTTAAATTTAGCTAATTGCATAACTAGATTATCAACAAGTTTTTCTTTTTCTTTCATAGTTGAACTTAATGAGCTTATTTTTATGTCTAGATCTTTATTGTTTTGTTTATTAATTAATTTAGATTTTTTATATTCTTTTATCATGGATTCTACATTTACATTTTTTATACGAGAAATTACTAGTGGCTCGATTATATCAGCTCTTATATTTTTACAGCTACAAGCAGATTTACCAAGTGTTTTTTTCTTTCCACATACATAATAAATGATAGTTCCATTAGCTGAGCTTTTATATGATAGTCTCATACTTGATCCACATATTGAACATTTTAAAATGCCTGAAAGTAAAGTATTAGATCCAGTTCCAGCCCTAGGAGCTTTATTACTATTAATATCTAATAATTGCTGCACTTTAATCCAATCTTTTGCGCATATAACTCCTTCATGGTTAGCTAAAGCGGCAATAGGAGTAGAGCTATTTTTAGCATATGTTAATAGACCATGTTTATTATCAGGAAATCCTATAACATCAAAATGTTTACTTCTCAAATAGCTAAATACTTCTTCAGTTGCATTTACATATGCAGGATTTCTTAATAAGGTAGAAACTGAGCTAGGAGAGAAGCTACCATCGTAAGGACCTTTTATACCATTTTCATATAAATGTTTATGGAGTTTAGTTAGAGATCCAAGTTTAATATACTTATTGAAAATGTATTTAACAACTTCCATACTTTCTTTATCAGTTTCTAATTTATACATTTTACGTTGTGTCATATTTTCATCAAAATATGTTATGCAAGAAGATTTGAATCCATAAGGGGTTCTTCCACCTAACCATCGTCCGGTTTTTGCTAATTCATACATATTATCCCTAACGCGTTCGGCGATAGTTTCACGTTCTAGCTGTGCAAATACGGATGAAATATATAGCATGGCTCTTCCCATTGGAGTTGATGTATCGAATTGTTCTTTGATAGATACAAAGTCAATGTTTAATTTATTTAAATGTTCTATTAAAGATGAAAAATCTGATATATTTCTTGAGATTCTATCTAAGCGATAGCACACTAAACAGTCAAATTTTTTACTATTAGCATCAGATAGTAACTTTTTAAACATAGGTCTATTCGTATTACTTCCAGAATAACCTTCATCTTGATATACATATATATCATCCTTTGAAACAGAGTAGTGAGAATTAATGTAATCATTGCATAATTGGATTTGATTTTCTATTGACTCTCCTTTCCCTGTGAATACGGATTTACGAGAGTATATAGCTATTTTCATTTATTACCTCCATTTTTTAACCTAGATATATATTATAATATAAGGATTTACTATATTTTGTTAACTTATATAAATATATAAATCATTTTAATATAAAAACATAACTAAGGTAACAAGACACAGTTATATTGAATATCGTAGTATAAAAGGATTCGCAGGGAGGATGACTTTATGCGTATTAGTTCAGAAGATATAAAAGTAAAAGTAAACTATCCAGAAGATAGCTATTGGAATGATGAAATAGAGAGTATAAAGGCAAAGTGGATACTAGATCAACAGTTAGAATTATATGGAGAAGAGAATTTAGTACTAGCGTATCAAATATGGATTTCTATTAAGGAGATAGAAGATACAGGGGCTACATATGAACAGGCTAAAAAGATTGTTTTTAAACGATATATAGACAGATAGGATAAATTAACAGATTATAAGCTTAATGGCATATTTAGTACTAACAAGTATAGTGTTAATTAGTAGCAATACCATTGATTATATTAACAAGAATAAATTTAATATATAAAATATAAGCCCTAAGTCGTGATTAATGACATAGGGCTTATATCTTATAATTTACGTAATTATTCTACTCTTAGATAATATCGTCTATAGCTAGAGGATAAGATGTTTATTAATAGAATAAATTATGAAGTAGATAATTTATAAATAGTTACCAATAATAAAGGAGGAGTAAATATTGAATAGTAGCTTTTATAAGTATGCCATTGACTCATCTTATGATGGGATATTAATTACAGACGGAGAAGGAAACATAATATATGTAAATTCACAGTATGAAGATATTACAGGTTTAAAAAAAGAGGATATTATAAATAAGAATCTTTTAACTCTTTTAAATAATGGAATTATAAATAAAGCAATATCTTTAGAAGTTTTAAAAAATGGAAGGTCTATTTCTACAACACATAGATATATAACTGGAAAGTCAGCTATTAGCTCTGCAAAACCTATTTTTGATAATAACAGAAAAATAATAGGTGTCATAAATAATACTAGAGATATGGAAGATCTTGCAAAGTTAAAAGAAGAGATTAAGGAATATATTGCTAAAGAGAAAAAAGCAAATCAGAAGATAATAAATTTAAAAAACTTAATAAATAAAAGTGAAGATTATATATTTACAAGTAAAGCAATGAAAAATACAGAAAATCTTGCTTCTAAAGTAGCAATTTTTGATTCAACAGTTATGATATATGGTGAATCAGGTACGGGAAAAGAAGTATTAAGTAAGTATATTCATAGCCAAAGTTTAAGAAAAGATAATATATTTATAAAAGTAAACTGTGCAGCAATACCAAAGGAATTATTTGAATCAGAACTATTTGGATATGAAAAAGGAGCTTTTACAGGAGCTTCTACTAATGGGAAAATAGGATTTTTTGAACTTGCAAATGGCGGAACTTTATTTCTTGATGAGATAGGAGAGTTAGAATTATTAGTACAATCAAAATTACTTCGTGCTCTTCAAGAAAAAGAAATTACTAGAATAGGTGGGAAAAATAGTATTAAACTTGATATAAGAGTCATTGCATCTACAAATAGAAACTTGGAACAGGAAGTTGAAAATAAAAAATTTAGACAAGACCTTTACTTTAGACTTAATGTTTTTCCAATTACAATACCTCCTCTTAGAGAAAGGCGTGAAGAAATAGAAGTATTTATAAAATATTTCATTAAAAAGCTTAATAATAAGTATAAGACAAATAAAGAAATATCTAAAGAAGCCATGAATTATCTTTTAAGATATGATTATCCAGGAAATGTTAGAGAACTTGAAAATTTAGTAGAATATCTATTTATTTTAAGTGAAAAAACAATAGAAGTAGAAATGATACCTGGAAAAATTTTATCGCAAATAATGATTTCCGATTATAAAAGTGGTAGTAATCTTATAAAGAAAGAAAAACTAAATTATCTTATGGGACTATATGAAAAAACAATAATAGAAGATACAATTTCAAAATATCACACCTTAGAAGAAGCCTCAGCAGTTTTGGGAATACACTACTCTACCTTATCAAGAAAAATGAATAAGTATAAATTAAAATTTACATAAAATATAAAATAAAATTTATAACCTATATATAAATTTGGGATAAATCTATGATTTATTTTGAAAAAATGCAAAAAAAGGTTTTCTTTTGCATTTATAATAAAACTACAATATTAATGGATAAGACATAAAATAATTTAATTCATTTGCAAAATTGCAAATGAATTATTACTTTATAACAGAAAAATAGCTTTATAGCTTAGTTTTCAACTTTATTTATTTTTGGCATGAACCTTGCTATATATAAAGACAAAGGAAACATTCCTTAAAAATAAATAAGGGGGAATATTTTATTATGAAGAATAAGGATTTTAAATTTGTTGATAATTATCAATTTGATGAGGAACTATTAAGAAAGGCATTTGATGAAGCAAGGGAAGTTTACAAAGAAAGAGGATTTATGAGAAAGATGGGTTATGGTAAAGCACCAGCTATAACAACTGTTGATATGGCTAAGGCTTGGATGAGTGAAGGTCATCCATTTACTTGTGATAAATCTGAAGAAGTTTGTGCAGAGGCACTTAAAGTTTTAGAAGCAGGAAGAAAAGCTGGAGTACCAATATTTCATACTACAACTGGATATGTTGGAGAAAAACAATGGGATCTTCCAAGATGGGATGAAAAAATACCTATGAGTGCTCTTGATATTAACACTGATTGGTTGGAAATAGATCCTAAATTAAAGCCAAGACCAGAAGAGCCAGTTATACATAAAAAATATGCATCTAACTTCTTTGGAACTCATTTAGCTCAAACTCTTAATTACTTAGGTGTAGATACATTAATAGTAATGGGAGCTACTTCTTGTGCATGTGTTAGACATACAGTAATGGATTCTACAGGATACGGATTTAAAACGATAGTTCCAAGAGGAACAATTGGCGATAGAGTTCCTGGAGTTATTGAATGGAACTTATTTGATATGGAAGCTAAGTTCTGTGATGTTGTTTCTGTTGAAGAGGTTGTTGAGTACTTAGAAGGGATAGACTCAAGTGTATATACTAAACCATCTAGAAAGTATGATAATAAATAGTATTAAAAGTAAATAACAAATAATTTACTAACATAGGAGGTACATAATATAAAGTGCCTCCTTTTCAAATTTTAGAAACGGGATGAGAACTTGCTAAGTGAGCCAAGTAATTTTTAAATGGGAGGTATGTATATGGGTATAGTTATTAAAAATGGTACAATTTTATCTGCTAATGACGAATTTGTTTCAGATATCCTTATAGAAGGAGAAAAAATTATAGAAATTGGTCTAAACTTATGTGAGGATGGTCATGAGGTAATAGATGCTACTGATAAATATGTAATTCCAGGTGGAGTAGACGAACATGTACATATGGGTTCTTTTGCTACACTTTCTTTTGAAACATCTCATGCAGCACTTGTAGGCGGAACAACTACTATAGTTGACTTTGCTCCTCAGATTAAAGGTAAAGGTATAATTGAATCTATTGATATACAAAATAAAGAATTTGCAGATGGAAAATCATCATCTGATTACTCATTCCATGGAATGGTTATGGATACTAATGAAAGTTTGCTAGAGGAAATTCCAAAGATGGTTGATGCAGGTATTACAACTCTTAAATTTTTTATGGCATATAAATATACTCCTTTTATGGTACCGGATGATTTAATATTTAAAGGTATGCAAATAGCTAAGGATTATGGAATAACTATTATGGTTCACGCTGAAAATGGAGATATGGTATATACTCTGCAAAATCAGTTATTATCTCAAGGGAAAACTGAGCCAGTTTATCACGCATATTCAAGACCTCCTATTGTTGAAGATGAAGCTACACAAAGGGCTATTTATCTATCAGAACTTGCTGGATGCCCTTTATTTGTAGTCCATGTTTCATCAAAAGGAGCGATGCAACATATTAAAGCTGCTAATGAAAAAGGATTACCAGTATACGGAGAAACTTGTACTCATTATCTAACTCTAAATCAATCCTTCTTAGAAAAACCAAACTTTGAGGGTGCTAAATATGTATGTTCACCAGCACTTAGAACAGATGAACATATTGATGCTATGTGGGATGCAATAAAAAATAATTATTTGCTTGCTGTAGGTTCAGACCATGCAGCTGTTAAAGGTGGCTTTGAAAAGAAAAAAGATGGTCTTAATAATTTTGCAAAAATTCCTAATGGTTGTCCTAGTGTACAAGATAGAATGGTTATGCTTTGGACTCAAGGAGTTGAAAAAGGAAAAATTTCAAAACAAAGATTTGTAGATATATTTGCAACTACACCTGCAAAAATAGTAGGACTATATCCTCAAAAAGGAGCTATACTTCCAGGTTCAGATGCAGATATTGTAATATATGATCCTTCTTATAGAGGAACTATTACACATGCTGATAGTTATGAAGGAACTGACTATGCAGCTTTTGAAGGATTTGAAAGATATGGAATAGCTGATAAGGTATTTTTACGTGGTAGCCTTGTAGCACAAAGAGGAAAATTTGTAGGTGAAAAAGGTAAGGGAAAATATATTAAACCAAAGCCATATGCGCTATGTTATGAAGGCGTTAAGATAAAAGATTAATACCTAAAAATAGCAAACAAGATATCATATAAACAAAAGGGGGTATTTTAATGAAGTTAGAATTAGGTAAAATATTTATAAATGATGTACAATTTGGAACAGAAACTAAGGTAGTAAAATCAACTCTATACGTAAATAAAGATGAAGTTGAGAGATTAGTATTAGAAGATGAACGAATAAAAGAAGTTAAAGTTGAGTTAGCTAGACCGGGTGAGTCAATTAGAATTGCTCCAGTAAAAGATGTCATAGAGCCAAGAGTTAAAGTAGACTCTGAAAGTGGAATATTTCCAGGGATTATAAGTAAGGTTAAAACAGTAGGAGAAGGAAGAACTCATGCATTAATTGGAGCTTGTGTAGTAACTTGCGGTAGTATAGTAGGTTTTCAAGAAGGCGTAATTGATATGAGCGGACCAACTGCAAAGTATACACCATTTTCAAATACAAATAATATTTGTATCGTAGTAGAGCCTAAGGAAAATTTAGAAACTCATAACTATGAGGCAGCTGCAAGAATAGCAGGTCTTAAAGTTGCTACATATATAGGGCAATCAGGTAAGGAAGTAGAGCCAGATGAAATAGTAACATACGAAACAAAACCATTAGCAAAGCAGATAAAAGAATATGAAAATCTTCCTACAGTAGCATATGTTCACATGTTACAATCTCAAGGGCTTTTACATGATACCTATTACTATGGAGTAGATGCTAAGCAAATGGTTCCTACATTTATGTATCCAACAGAAATCATGGATGGGGCTATAATATCAGGAAATTGCGTTGCACCTTGTGATAAGGTAACTACCTTCCATCACTTAAACAATCCAGTTATAGAAGACTTATACAAAAGACATGGGAAAGATTTAAACTTTGTAGGAGTTGTATTAACCAATGAAAATGTGTTTTTAATGGATAAAGAAAGAAGTTCTGATATGGTTGCAAAGTTAGTTGAATACTTAGGAGTAGATGGAATTATCATAACAGAAGAAGGATATGGAAACCCAGATACAGATTTAATGATGAACTGTAAAAAATGTACTAACGTAGGTTGTGATGTTGTATTAATAACAGATGAGTTTCCTGGAAAAGATGGAAAGAGTCAATCAGTAGCAGATGCAACTAAAGAAGCTGATGCATTAGTGTCTTGTGGTCAAGGTAATTTAGTAGTACATTTCCCAGCTATGGATAAAGTAATAGGTACTTTAGAGTATGTAGAGATGATGATAGGTGGATATAAAGGTTGTATTGAAGAGGATGGAAGTATGTATGCGGAGATTCAAATAATCATAGCTTCGACCATAGCAAATGGATACAACCACCTAGCAGCTAGATACTATTAATATTAAATAGGGGGGAATTTTATGAGTAAGTTAAGAGTAGTTCACTATATAAACAATTTCTTTGCGGGAATTGGAGGAGAAGAAAAAGCTGATATAAAACCTGAAAAAAGAGTTGGAGTAGTAGGTCCTGGAATAGCTCTTCAAAAGTCATTAGGTGAGGAAGCTGAAATAGTAGCAACTGTAATCTGTGGAGATTCATATTTTGGAGAAAATATTGAAGAAGCTAGTAAAGTATTATTAGAAATGATAAAAGAGGAAAGACCAGACATATTTATAGCAGGGCCAGCTTTTAATGCAGGTAGATATGGAGTTGCTTGTGGTAGTATATGTAAAAAAGTTGAAGAAGAATTAAATATACCGGTAGTTACAGGAATGTATGTTGAAAATCCAGGCGTTGATATGTTTAAGATTGATTTATATATAGTATCAACTAAAAGCTCAGCAGCAGATTTAAGAAAATCTATCCCTAAAATGGCAAGTATTGGTATAAAGTTAGCAAAAGGTGAAGAAGTAGGTCCACCAGAGGTTGAAGGTTATATTCAAAGAGGAGTAAGAATTAACTACTTCCATGAATTAAGGGGTTCTGAAAGAGCAGTAGAAATGTTAGTTAGAAAAATGAATAAACAAAACTATATAACAGAGTATCCTATGCCAGAGTTTGATAGAGTTGATCCTGCTAAAGCAATAGTTGATATATCAAAAGTAAAGGTTGCATTAGTTACATCAGGAGGTATAGTTCCAATTGATAATCCAGATAGAATAGAATCTTCAAGTGCTACAAAGTATGGTATATATGATTTAACAGGAATGGACTCTATGTCAAAAGACGATTTCACAACAATACATGGAGGATATGATAGAGCTTATGTGTTAGAAAATCCTAACTTAGTAGTCCCACTTGATGTTTTAAGAGAGTTAGAAAAAGAAGGTGTAATAGGAGAGTTAGCTAACTATTTTGTAACTACAACAGGTACGGGAACGAGTGTTGGCAATGCTAAAAGTTTTGGAGAAGACTTTTCTAAGAAATTAGTAGCAGATGGTGTTAAAGCTGTTATACTTACTTCTACGTGAGGTACTTGTACACGTTGCGGTGCAACGATGGTAAAAGAAATAGAAAGGGCAGGAATTGCTGTAGTTCATATATGTACAGTAGTACCAATTTCTTTAACGATAGGTGCAAATAGAATAGTACCAGCAGTAGGTATACCATATCCACTAGGGAATCCAACTTTAAGTGATGTAGATAGCAAGAAAATAAGAAGAAACTTGGTATTAAGGGGATTAAAAGCACTTCAAACAGAAATAGATAATCAAACAGTATTTGAATCTAATTAAAATAAAAATCAATATAAGC
>NZ_JAFFPK010000072.1 GCF_017590215.1 Clostridium sp. CCUG 7971 | reverse complement strand
TCTATTGAAGAAGATAAAAATAATTCATCAAATGTAAAATTTAAAGAAAGAAATCAATTTTTAACAGAAAAAAAGAAGGGATATTTAAGTATAGCTTAAAAACTATTTCATATGATAAAGGATTTCTTGAATACGTATTTTACATAAATTTAAAATAAAATATACTTTAATAAAGGCTATAGTCCTATTTGAGACTATAGCCTTTATTAAAGTATATTTTATAAAATTTTTAAATAGGTTAAATTTCAGTAAGATATTCTTTTTTTATCGCAAGGTGTTTTGTTATAAAATTTGAAAAATGAAATACTAGTAATATTAAAAGAAGATACGGATTTTTAATATTTAAAACAGATGCACCTAGAATAAATAAAACCATAAGTAAGCATGTAATTAAACTACTTTTAAATTGAAAGTTAAAATAATCATCTTTACTAGATTCAAGTTTATTATCATCTATAAGTTTAACATCACTTATCCAAACTGATATTTTCTTATTCTTAATACACCAGAAATTATAAAATATAAAACATGGAATAAATATTACCATGAATATGATGAGACTATACATAAATAATCACCTCTTATTATTTTTATTAGGATACTTTATATAATATAAATTCTATAGAAATACATTTTCTGAGAAAAAATTTAAGATATTATATAAAAATTGTAAATTAACTTACAGTTAAATTTATTAATTAAAAGTTAACTACTTATCCATTGTTAATAGAATTCACCTAATCTATACTATAAATATACCATATTAAAGGAGTAAATTAATGGAAAAATTAAAAATTGGGGAGTCAATAAAATCACTAAGAAGAAATAAGAATGTAACTCAAGAGCAATTAGCAAATATAATAGGAGTATCAACACCTGCAGTATCTAAATGGGAAAGTGGTACAAGTTATCCAGATATAACAGTACTTCCCATACTTGCGAATTACTTTGAAGTCACAATAGATGAATTATTAAATTATAAAAATGAATTAACTAAAGAAGAAATTGAAGAAATATTTAAAAAATGTGAAGATTTAATATCACAAGAAAAGATAGATGAAAGTATAAATTTATGTGAAAAGTACATAAGAAAGTATCCATCTAATTATGAATTAAAGTTTAATCTAAGCGCAATATACACTTTGGCTGCTGTAAGAAGTATAGCTGGTAGTGATAAGTACAATGACATACTTTCTAGGAATATAGAGATTTTATTAGATATAGTTGATAATACAAATGATATAAAAGAAAAAGAAGGCTCACTTATACAATTAAGTAGCCAGTACATGTTAATAGATAAGCCAGATAAAGCAGAAGAAATTTTGAAAAAAATATATAAACCAACATATGATCCACAGGGTATGTTATCAATTATATACCTTAGTCAAGGTAAGGTAGAAGAATCTAAAAAATTAATGCAAGAAATTTTATACAATGCCTTAATTGAAGCTAAAACTTCTTGTATGTCACTGGCAATGTCATATTACAATTATAAAGATTATATGGATGAAGAAGATATAGATTTTGAAAAGGCAAAAAAATATTATGAATTAGCTTTAGGTATTGAAAAATCAACTTCAGAAATGAATATGACACATACAATATATTCTCAATTAGCTCATATGTATATGAAAAAGAAAGATAGTAAAAGTTCTATTAGATGTTTAAGAAAAATGCTTGATTATCTAAAGGATGTAAATATTAATGATCGAATGAAAATTAATGATATATGGTGTTTTGATAAAATGGAAGAAAAAGCAATAAAGATGAAAACTAATCTTTATGAGCATATTATTGTGTCTTTAAAAGAAGGATTTAGTGATTTTATAGGGAATAAAGAATTTGAAGAAATAATAGAAGAATTAGAAGTATTAAGTGAAAAAATAAAATTTAAAACAAGGGGGAGCGATGTTATTTATTGATGATAAAAAATCAAATTTGATAAGTAAAGTAATTATAATAATGACCGTAGTTATTAACATAGGGGCATTTTTTATATTACCGGATCAAATATTGGTTCAGATAAATAAGTCACATACGATGTCAAAGATAATTGTATTAGCTATGATACCAATACTTCAAATTTTAATATTCAATATAGGGAAGGAAAGAGGCGAGTTAGGCATACATATGATAGCATTAATAATTATGCTTGTTGCTGACATAGCTGTAATAGGAATGAATTTGTTATAAAGAGGGAGACACAATGAGAGATATAGTCAATTTTTTACTAGGTATGGGATTTATATTTTTAATAGGAGTTTCATTTTCTCTATTTGATTACATGAACAAAATGAAATTCATAAAAGAAAGTATACTAAACAATTATGGAAAAGAAATAGATTTAGAAGATGTTAAATATAAAATGGTAAGTGTTTCAAGTTACTTTGAAAATAAAAAAATAAACAACTGTATAGATGATATAACTTGGAATGATTTAAGTATGGATGATATATACAAGAAAATAAACAACACTCAAAGTAGTGCAGGTCGTGATGTACTGTATACTATGCTAAGATGTCCATTATATGATAAGGAAGCTTTATCAAAAAGAGACAAGGTTATAGATTATTTTAGAAATGATGAAGAGAAAAGAAGAGAAATACAATATACACTAGGAAAGCTTGGGGAAAGTAAAGAACTATATACTACAAACTGTTTATTTAATGAAATGGATAATAGTAAGAGTAAGCTATTAAGATATAAAATTCTTTCTTATATTCCTTGGATAAGTATATTATTATCACTTTTAAATGGATATTTTTTAATTTTACTTATAGCAAGTATAGGAGTTAATATATGGATCAGTTATAATGACAAACAATATAACTATAATATAGACGGTTTTACTTACATAATATCAGTAGTAAGAGCTGCTAGTAAGATAAAAGAATTAAATATAGTTGATATTGATGATAATTTAGATGATATATCTGCCAGTTTAGAAAAGGTTAGAAAAATTAGAAATAAATCAATAGATGGAAGCTCTCAAATAATTAATTCTGATGTTAATGTACTTAGTGAATATATTAACATGATAACTTTAAAAGAATTAAAAAACTATGAGAAAGTCAAAAATACTGTTATAAAAAATTCTAAAGAGTTTAAAGAAATATACGATTATGTAGGAACTGTTGATGCATTAATAGGCGTTGCATCATTTAGAGATAGTTTAGATTATTACTCTAAACCAAATTTAAAGAAAAGTAATTGTAGAGAAGAAAATAAAATAGAATTTGTAGATATATACCATCCACTAATAAAAAATCCTATTGCAAATAGTGGTATGTTTAATAAAAGTGTACTTCTTACAGGTTCTAATGCATCAGGTAAATCAACATTTATAAAGACTGTAGCAATAAATGCAATATTATCTCAAACAATATTTACATCTTGCGCTAGGGAGTATAGTTCTTCGTTCTTTAATATATATACTTCAATGGCCCTAAAGGATGATATATTTAGCAGTGAGAGTTACTATATAGTTGAAATAAAATCTTTAAAAAGAATAATAGATAGTGTAAATGATGATATACCTTGTTTATGTTTTGTAGATGAAATATTAAGGGGGACTAATACAGTAGAGAGAATAGCATCATCAGCTGAAGTTCTTTCACATTTAGAAAAAAATAATACTGTTTGTTTTGCAGCAACTCATGATATAGAATTAACTCATTTACTAGAAGATAAATTTGAGAATTATCACTTTGAAGAAACTATAACAGATAATGATATAGAGTTTGATTATAAACTTCATAAGGGAAGAGCTCAAACTAGAAATGCTATAAAATTATTAGGATTTATGGAATATGATAAGGATATAGTTCAAAAGGCTGATAATAGAGCTAAAGCATTCTTAGAAACTGGAAAATGGTAGTTAATATAGAAATAAAAAGGATATATTCTAATATTACAGTATATCCTTTTTAATTAATATTAGTAATTAAATATTGTAATAAAAACTACACTTAAGGCTTATATACTTGAAAATATCTATCTTAAGTGTAGTTTATTTTTAAAGAATATGATTTATATGTTACAATACTTTATAAAAATGATATTAATTAGTTTCGCAAGCTGGATAACCCATTAATATACTTTCTAATTCTTCTTCATTTAAGAATATGATATTTTGATTATATACGTTATTATATCTAACTGCTGTTTTTAATTTTGATGACATCTGAGATGAATCAAGTTTGTATATATTAGGTGTATTAGTAATTAATATATCAGTTTTTCTTGTAACTGAATCTTTAGCTATACCACCTAGAGAAGAAATTAGAAGTTTAGCCTCATGCCTTTCCATACAGCTTAGAGCACCTGTAAAAGAAACAACCTTACCTTTAAAATAATCTGAATCTGAGTTAAATAGTGGATTAACTTCATCTCTACTATAAGTATTTGATTTAGATGAAGTCATACCAATATTAAGTTTACTACAAGGAGTATATGAGTTTTTACCAAGTGAACCTAATTTAAATCCTACTAATTTTGATATATCGTATATACTATCTAAGTTTAACTCCTTTGATATTTCAAGTAAGATATTAGCACATGCACTTGCATCTTCTGAGGCATGATGATGTTTAAATTTATATCCTAAGTGCTTATTTACAGTACTAAGTTTAAAGTTATTTAAATAATTATAAAATATTCTAGAAGCTACTAAAGTGCAAGCGTAGTCAAATACAGGATATTCTATAGAGTATTTATCTAAAGTATTTCTAAGTACTGATATATCAAATGAAGCATTATGAGCAATTACTAATTGTCATTCTAGATATGGCTTTATTTGTGGCCACAATTCATCAAATTCTTTTTCATTAATAACATCAGCTTCTCTAATACCATGCACTTGTATATTTCTACTATCAAATATAAAAGGATCAGGCTTAATAAGCCAATATTTTTCTTCAACTATATTACTATTTTTTACAACTGTAATACCTAAAGAACAAGCTGATGCACGAAATGCATTGCTTGTCTCAAAATCTATTGAAACAAAATCCATAAAAGTATTTTCCCTTCGTTATTTATATATTAATTATATATTAGTTTGTTAAAATTTAAAATTGGAGTTTATTAAAAAGATTATAATTAATGAATTTTTTGAATTTATAGATTTTTATTTATATAAAAGATACAATTACTATGGACTATAATATGATTAGAGGTGGATATGATTAAAGATTCAGTAATAATAATTAGCTACTTAGCAATGATACTTATGGGTGGAGTAGGTGTACTATTATCTAAATTTTTATCAGATAAGATTATGTCTTTAGATGAGCGAAGATTTTTTATAGAAGATAAAAGTGAATATATAAAAATAAAAAGAAAACAACTTAAAATGCTTGGATTATATTATATATTAATCGGAATATTGTTTTTAACTATTATAAAAAGTCAAATTATTATTATGATACTTTCATTTTTAATGCCAGGAGTAATAATAGGTAAGATGGAGCATAAATTAAAGCAGTTATATAAAGTGATTTAATAGTTAAATGAAATGATTAAAATAGGGGGATTGTTGTGATTGAATTTTATAACTCAAAAGAAATTAATATAGATAAAGTAAAGAAGTTTTATTGTAATTATGAAGAGATTTGATAATAGATGGTTTATAAGATTGGGAATCGTAAGAAAAGATAGTAATGAATTGATTGGATCTGTAGCACTACATCATTTTGACTATGAAGAAAATAAGCTAGAAATCGGATATAATTTAAAGGAAGTTTATTGGAAAAAGGGATAATAAACTAGATATTTATGGGGGGATATAATGGAAGAGTGGCAAAAAAATAGAATTGAATCAGCTAAAAATGGAACAAATCCAATGTTAATGATTGAGACTAATGGTGGATTTGCTGTTTTTGGAGATACACAATTTCTACCTGGATATTGCGTATTATTACCTAAAAAAAATGTGTTTTCTTTGAATGATTTATCTTTAAAGGAAAGAGAGACTTTTTTAGTTGATATGAGTATATTGGGGGATGCAATTATTGAAGTATGCAATCCAATTAGAATTAATTATGATGTTTTGGGTAATACTGATAAATTCTTACATGGACATGTATTTCCACGATATGAATGGGAAAGTGAAGAAAGGAAGAAAAAGCCAGTATGGTTATATGATGAATCTAACTGGTTTGATTCTGAAAAATTGTATAATGAAGGTAAACATAGAGAAATAAGAAAAAAAATTACACAATATTTGAAAAATTATTATCAAAGATAATTTTGATAAATTGAAAACTATTTATAGCTTATTACAAAGTTAGCTAACATAGCCTATAGTTATAATTATATATCTAAATAAGCTAGACACTAAGTTATTATCAATTTTAATTAAACTTTTATTACTGTCATTAAATTCAACAGAAACAACATGATGGTCTATATCTGACTTACTTGCTGTAAAAAAATAAAAAAGGTTATCTCAAGTATTATATATATTACTTGAGATAACTTTTATTAAATTTAATCTAAAATGCGCATTCTATAAGGTTAATATTTCTATATTCTACAGCCATTGGTATAAATCTAACTCTACCAGCTTCGCAAGCTATTCTAAATCCTTGAATACTCCTACGATCAGCTCTATCTACGATCAAGAAGAAATTAGAAGGATTAAAACCTCTTCTCATTTCTATCCTAACTATTGCCATTCTCCTACAGTTATTTATAGTAAATTGCCCACCACCAGGTGATATAAAAGGAGTAGGAGATTGCCCACCACCAGGTGATGCAAAAGGAGCAGCAGATTGCCCGCCACTAGGTGATATAAAAGGAGGATCGTTATCCTCTTCTGAATAGTTATCACCATCGTCAAATTCATCATAATTTTCGTAATCTTCAAAAGGCATAGAAGGCGCAAATAAGTTAGCAACTTCTACGTATTCATTTGTAATATCCGCATTAGGATATGCATTTTGTAACTCTCTAATATATACAGCCATAAACTTATAATAATTGTCCCAATACTCTTGCCAATAATTTCTTTCCATTGCTGATTCCCCTTTTTATGATATAAATATTGTTCTATATATCATATGTAAATATTAAGAGATGGTTCTTACATATGTAAAATAATTTACTTTAAAAAAAATAACAATAAAAAATAAATAGATTATAAAATTATAAAGCTTGTACCCTTAGAATATAATAAAGGGGATAAGAGTTTTAAAATTTATTTTATTAATAATACAGGAGAATAATATGAATTAATACCATCATTATAAAGATAAAAATAAAAGTATCTTAGATGAATTTAGAGAATCTATAAAAGACTATATTCTTATATTTTAGAATATAGTCTTTAGTTTGTATTTTTAATTGTACTATGGACCTTAGTTAGAAGATATCATAATAACTAAAATAAGCTTGATACTAATATTTCAAAGTTTTTATTATCAATTTTAATCAAACTTTTATTTCCATCATAATATTCAATATAAACTACACGATAATCTATATCTGATTTGCTAGCTGTGACCCCATAATAGTCCGAATATACCCATAAATAAAAATCCTAGAATAATTATAACTATAACATCTGTAATATTTCTCTTGTATCCTATATACTTTACTTCATAACGGCTTACCATATCTTTAGAAAGCTCCATATTATTCTTAGAAGATTGAAATACTAAATTTGACGTATCGTCAGAGATAGATATAGTATGATTGTTGTATTCATCTTTAATTACTACATTGTTCATTGTAAAATCGTCCTAATAAATACATATATAATTTATATTATCATATATTTTAGGGATGTACTAAAATCTTTTATTAATATATTTAATTATTGATAAAGCATGTCGTTTATATTAAATATATTGCACAAGATGAACGATAGAATCAAAAGAGGTGATTAAATGGAATTTCAATTACTAGAAACAACTAGATTATATCTAAGACAAATAACTCAATATGATGCAGTTGATATGTTTGAATACCTATCAAATTATACAGTAACTAGAAACTTAGGTAGAGAACCATTAAATAGTATAAGAGAATCATATGAAATAATCGCTAATCTAGAATACGATTATAATGATACTAGAGGTATGAGATGGGCAATGGTACACAAAAATAATAATAAATTAATTGGAACTATAGGATATGATTTACTAGATACAAAAAATAAAAGAGCAGAGATAGGATATGATTTAAACCAGTATTATTGGAATCAAGGATTCACAACAGAAGCTATAAGTGAAGTAATAAAATTTGGGTTTGAGCAATTAGATATAAATAGAATTAGCGCAGTAGTATTTTTGGAAAATAAAGCATCTCTTAAATTACTTGAAAAGTCAGGATTTAAAAAAGAGGGTATATTAAGAGACTATATTATACAAGATTACTTTCCTAAAGATGTAGAAGTATTATCTTTATTAAAAAGAGAGTATTATATAGAGTCGAATAATTATTAATTTTAAGAAAAACGTACAAAAAGAATTATTTTGTAAAAGAGTGACATTTTTCGTTTAATTACATAGCTTGTATTAAGCGAGTAAAATCGCTTAATACAAGGAGATGATAATATGCTTTGTCGTTGTAGAGGTTGTAATAGATTATTTTTCCGTTTTAGAATCTGCAGAAGATGTGGATGTTGTTGCAGATGCTGTAGATGTAGATAGTACTATTTAGATAAATATATCTTAGCTTTGATTTAAAAGGAGTTGCCTCAAAGTGATTTAGTAATCATTTTAAGAGGCAACTTTTTTATATGCTTATTATTCTTGACAGTGCAACAATGTTTTGCTACTATAAATATATTAAATAAAACATTGTTATGAAAGGAGTTAATATGAATAATAAATTACACTCTATAAGATTAGACGGAGTAGGACGAAGTGGTGGCGGAAAATTTGAAGATATAAATATATCAGGTGTTTATTCAATTGATGGAGATTTAAAATGCAATAAATTTGATGTCTCAGGAGTATTAAAAAATAGTAAAAATATACATTGTGAAGAGTTTACAGTATCAGGAGTACTAAATAGTAGTGAATCATTAGAAGCACAAAATATAAATGTATCGGGAGTTGCAACTATTGAAAAAAATATAAAATCTCAAAATATTTCAGGAGAAGGCTGCATAAAGGTAAAAGAAGATATTGAAAGCGAGAAAATAGACATAGAAGGTAATATTAGATGTGATGGACTTATAAATTGTGAAGATTTTTATTTATTTGCAGTAGGAGAATCAAAAATTGGTGAAATAGGTGCAACTAATATTGAAATATGTGGTGAAGAAAAATCTAAGAATATATTTAAAGTATTTGTACCTAAAAAAATTAAAAACAACAAAGTATACATTAAAGTAATTGAAGGTGACAATATAAAGTTATCAGACTGTGATGTTGATATAGTAAGATGTAAAAACATAGTTATAGGTGAGAACTGTAAAATAAAAACAATAGAATATAGTGAAAGTATTGATATAAATGAATTATCAAAAGTTGATAATGTAAATAAAATATAGGAGGAAAAAATGGAGAAATCAAATATAAAGTTATTAGGTGATGGATTTATCTCTGAAGGTGAGTATAACAATATAAAGATTATAGGAAGTGGCGAATCGGTAGGTAATATAAAAGCAAATAAAGTAAAAATAGTTGGAGATTGTAGTTTTGATGGTAATTTAGAGTTTGAAAGTTTAAAAGTAATTTCGGATTCTACTATAAAAGGTACTTTAAATTGTAAGGATTTTAAAGTAATAGGTAGCACTAGGATAGACGGAAATTTAATTTGTGATAGTCTTAAGGTAGTAGGTGACTTAGTTGTAAAAGGAACTTGTAAAATAAATAACTTAGTGGTAACTGGAGAAGTGGAGTCTTTTTATAATATGGAGTGTAACAATGTTGCAATAAAGGGCTCACTAAGATGCAAAGAAAATATAAATTCTAAGTATATAAAATCTTATGGGGACTTAAAAGTAGACAAAAATATAGAATCAGAAGTTATAAATATATATGGAAATATTATTTGTAATGGCCTATTAAATGCAGAAGAAGTAATTATAGCTCCAAGAGGAAGATGTAATTGCAATGAAATTGGAGCTAGTACTATAGAAGTTACAAAAAAGCCTAAAGGAATTTTTAAGCCTGTTACTTTATTTGATAGAATAGGAACTTTAAGTTGTAACTTAATAGAGGGAGACAGAATAAGTTTAGAAAAATCTAATGTAAAAAACATAAGAGGCAAAGAAATTAAGTTGAATAATAAATGTAGAATTGATAATGTAGAATATAACGACGTATTAGAAGTATCATCTGATTCTACTGTAGTAAGCAGTAGCAGGATTTAAGTAGGAGGAATTATGGAAGAAAATTTAATATCTAAAAAGGAATTACTAGAAGTTACTAATATCTCTTATGGACAATTATATAGATGGAAAAGAAAAAACATTATACCTGAAGAATGGTTTATAAAAAAATCTACTTTTACAGGTCAAGAAACATTTTTACCTAAAGAAAAAGTTTTAGAAAGAATAGAATATATATTATCAATGAAAGATGACATATCTTTAGATGATATGGCAAATATGTTTGCTAAAAAAGAAAGTGATAAAAAATTTGATATAGAAAGCCTTGTATCAAAGAATGTAGTATGTGAAAATACTAAAAATATATTTGAACAAGTATATAAAACAGATGAGGTTGGAAAAAAAGAAATATTAATACTAAATATAATAGAAAGTTATTTAATTAAATCTATTATAACTATAGAAGAATTAAAACAAATAATATCTATAATAGACAATAGTTTTGATAAATTGTATTATGAAGAAGCAAAAATATATTTATTTAGAAAATTAGGTGTACCTTTTGCAGTGGGATGTAAGAGCTATAAAGATGTTTTCTTTGATGAAAATATGGTAAAAATCATTGATATTAATTTAGTAAAGGAAATAAGTGAAGTAGCTAAAAAAATGGTCTAAAGGAGAGAGAGACTATATATTTAAATTTATCACTTATGGACTATATTTTTGTTATATATAATTGAGAAAAGAAAAAATAAACTAAATATTAGTAAAATATTTAGTTTATATATTAAAAGATGTTATATATGTTTACATTTAAGTTAGCGAATAATGAAATTTTTAAATGAATGATTTGATACTTTATTATCAATCATTCATTTTTCATTCTCAAAACATTAGCTCCTAGTAATGCTAATCCTATAAAAGTAATAGATACTATATAATCGGCTGAAAGAAAATAGAATAATACAACAAAGAATATGAAATGTAATAATATTATAATTGCGTTTTTAATTGCTTGAATATAGATCACCTCTATTTAAGTTATAATAAATTAATATTTTGAAATACAGTTTAATTATAATCTTAATTATAGTCATAGTAAACTAAATGTTATATTAAATACATATTTAAAAATTCTAATAGAAGGATAATGGATATATTAAATAAAAGCTCTAAGGTGGTGATATTTTGAAAAAGAGGATTACATATTTTATAATTACCATATCAGTAATATTTATGGGCTTATTATCAAGAAAATTTATGTTTATATTTCCCCAAAGTATTGCTCCATTTGTAGGTGACATGTTTTGGGCTATGATGGTTTATTACGGATTTAGGTTTTTATTTTTAAAACTAACTATTTTAAAGAGTTTTTTAGTAGCAATTATTTTTTCTTTTTCTATAGAGGTGAGTCAGTTATATCAAGCTGATTGGATAAATAATATACGAGCAACTACTCTTGGAGGATTAGTACTAGGATATGTTTTTTTATGGGAGAATTTAATAAGTTATAGTATAGGAATAGTACTTGGAGTAGCGATTGATAAATTTGTTTTTAATTAAAAAATAGTTAAAGGAACATTATAATGTAATGTGCCTTTTTTTAATCGCAAGGAAAATATAATATTTAAATATGTTTTTATAGAATTAAAGGAAGAATAGTATAAGAAAAAATCTAAAGAAATTCGGAGAAATTTGCCTTTTTTAGCGTCAATAATAAAATATTGGATATCTTAAATTTAATTGAAAATATTGCAAGGTATCTAATATAAATTAAAGAGAACAATAAAAAATAAAGGAGATAAACAAATGGAAGATAAATCACTTATGGAAGATTTAAAAGATTTAGGTAGACAACTTCTTTATTCAGAGGCTGAAAATACAAATACAGATACAGAAACAATAGTTGAAATTGATAGTAATGGTAATAAAAGATATGTAACAAGAGCAGGTGCAGGTCCTGAAACTCATAATACATTAGATGGTAATAGAGATTTAAAATAATAGATATATAATAAATGAGAAAATGACTATAATAAAAATTATAGTCATTTTTATTATTTGATTTATTTAGTAATATTATAAGCTCTTGGAAATACTAATATTGAGAATTTTAAATATGATAACAATTAAAATAGTCTTAATATAACCTAGATAAACAATTAGTAAATAGGTATTAAATAAATTTATTGATACTTGTTTTACTACAATTAATTGTAAAATTTAAAACTTAAATTATAATTTTATAAATACAAAATATAGTAATTTCAATGGGTTTAGATTATATAAAATTGATAAATGTTATCAATTTTATATAATCGTTGAATATAAAATTTTATTCAAATATAATGAATTTAGGTTCCGGAGCCTAATACAGACAATAGGAGAATAAAATTATGTATCATGGAAGATTTAAAGGAACCCACTATGAAGCAGGATATAAGTGGGGAGCTTTACTAAATAAAAATGGAAAGACACTAAACAACTGTCCCACTTATGAGGTAGAAGAAACAAAAATCCAATTTGGAAAAGAATGTAAAGAGATATTTGAAAAATATTATCCTGAGATAGTTCAAGAAGTTAAAGGAATCGCCCATGGAAATGAAACTTCCTTTGAATACTTATGTGGAATGTTATTTTCTATGTATTGTTTTGAATTTGATAATAAATGTACTTGTTTTGCCATAAATAACAAAGAGCAAATTTTATTTGGTAGAAACAGTGATTTTTTAGTAAGTCTAGAAAAACTATATATGAACTGTCTTTACAACTTAGATAATGTTTACTCATTTAATGGAAATACAACAGCCTTTGTTCAAATGGAAGATGGAGTAAATGAAGAAGGTTTAGCAGTAGGTTTAACTTTTATATATCCAAAATTAAGAAAACCAGGATTTAACGCAGGATTATTAGTTAGATATATTCTTGAAAAATGTAAAACTACGCAAGAGGCAATTACAGCCATAAAAACGCTACCAATAGCCTCACAACAAACTATTACCCTTGCTGATAAAAATGGCCATATAGCGGTAGTTGAATGTAACTGTGAAAAAGTGGTAGTGATAACACCAAAAGTTGGAGAAGATTTTGTAGCAACTGCTAATAATTTTAACACTACTGAAATGGAAGACTATAAAAACACTCAAATAGACGATTGGCGTTCTGGTGAGAGATATGAAACAACTAAAAATGCCTTAGTTAAGAATAAAGATAAGTATGGTCTAGATTTTGCTACGAATTTACTTGGTGGTAAGTATGGATTTATGTGTCAATATGACAGAAAAACTAATGCTGATACTGTTTGGTCAGTAGTTTATGATTTGAAAAATAATCAAATTTGGAGGGTAGAAGGCAACCCTAGCCGTAAGAAGTTTAAGGAAGATACCAGTTTTAAAATAAAATAGTTTAATCTATATTTTTATGGGATAGAAAATGTCTTATTTCTATCCCACTGTAATTATACCATAAATAGATTCTTTTTTTAAGACTAGGAATATATCTCCATTTCTATATAATTGATAGAGTGAATTAAACAAGTTAATTTATATAATAAAGGAGGATATACTATGAGTCTAAATAATTATGAATGGAATCTCGAAAATGAGTGGTTGCAAAAAGTTCTTAAAGAGGCTAAAAGACAACTTGATGAAAAACGTAATGCTAAAGATAAGTTAGAAAAAGAGGCTAGAGAAACACAAAGAGAACTATGGAATGACTTAGGATCTATTTCTATACAAAATGGATTAGACCAACTTTCAGACTTCATGTCATTTATGGATACTATGAAAAATCAAAAAAGAAGCCATGAGTTTACTAAAAAACTTGAAGAAAAGTATGAAAAAATGCTTGAATCTCCTTATTTCGGTCGAATTGACTTTGTTGAAGAAAATGAAGATTTTACTCAAAAGTGTTATATTGGGTTATCAAATCTTATTGATGAAGATTATGATTTTCTTGTGTATGACTGGAGAGCATCTATTTCGAGTATGTTTTATGACTATGAAATAGGCCTTGCAAGCTATGAATGTCCAGAAGGTATAATCTCTGGAGAAATTACTGGTAAAAGACAATACAAAATAAATAACGAAAAAATTGAGTATATGTTTGATAGTAATTTAAGTATTGATGATGAAATGCTACAAGAGATCTTGAGTAAAAACTCTGATGATAAAATGAAAGGTATAGTTACAACTATTCAAAGAGAGCAAAATAAAGTAATTCGTAATGAAGATTGTAAACATCTAATTGTTCAAGGAGCTGCGGGAAGTGGTAAAACTTCTGTAGCACTTCATAGAATTGCATATTTACTATATAAACACAAAGATAGGATAACACCTCAAAATATAATAATATTTTCTCCAAATAATATTTTTAATGACTATATTTCAAATGTATTACCTCAACTTGGTGAGGATAATATGTATCAAACAACATTTAAAGACTACATGCATAAAGAGCTAAGTAATCAATTTAAGAAAGAGACTTCTTCAGAGATGATGGAATATATACTTGATTCTAATGAAAAATTAACCTATAAAGATAGAATTAAAAATATAAAGTTTAAGACAGCAGTAGAGTTTATGAATATTTTAAAACGATATATAAATGACTTAGAAACAATATCTAGAGATTTTGAAGATATTATTGTAAGAGATAAATTAATAATTTCATCACAAGATATACAAAATCTATTTATAAATGATTATTCAAATTTACCAGTTAAAAGAAGACTTCAAAAAATAAAATCAAGAATAGCGTTTCTTGTTGAACCATATGAAAAGGCTTGGATTGATGAAGTATATCAAGAACTTGACAAGTCTGGAGAGTTTATAGATAAAGAAGAAATGGTAGAGAAAAGCACTTCTATTGTAAAAGAAAATTTACAAGAGATATATGCTAAAATTTCACAAATGACAGAGTTTAATTTAATTGAGATTTATAAAAATCTATTTAAAAATTTAAATACAATTTCAAATAAAATAAATATTGAATATGATAAGAATTTTATAGATCATATAAAGACTTATACAATAGATAACTTAAATGCAGAGACTCTTTATTATGAAGATCAAGTTGCACTTTTATACTTAAAGGTTGCACTTGGGGATATTCTAAATACATCACAAATTAAATATGTAATTATAGATGAGGCACAAGATTACACACCACTACAATATGAAATATTTTATCAACTTTTTAAATCTGCCAATATGACTATATTAGGAGATATAAATCAATCAATTAATCCATTTATGAATGTTGGAAATTATAATAATATTTATAATATATCAAAGGATGATACTTGCATAATAAACCTAACAAAGAGTTATCGTTCAACAATGGAAATTACTAAATTTTCAAGAAATATTTTAAATGAAAATGTAAGTGATGAATATGTTGAAAGACATGGTGATGAGCCTAATGTTATTGGTTTTACAGATAAAGAATATATGAATAAAAAGCTTATTGAAGATATAAAAGATTATAAGGAAAATAATTATAAATCTGTTGCTATTATTACAAAAACAGCACGTGAAGCTAAAGATGTATATAGCTTATTAAAAGCAAATAATATCGATACAGTATCTATAACAAAAGATGATGATGATTATAAAAATGGTGTATTAGTGATACCTTCATATCTAGCTAAAGGTCTTGAATTTGACGTAGTTCTTATTTATGATGCAAGTAATAAAAATTATAACAGTGAAGAGGAAAGATTACTATTTTACACTTGTCTAACGAGAGCTCTTCATGTGTTAAATATATATTATTTAGGGGAAATTACTTCTTTATTAAAATAAATATTCAGGTTATAACTCATATTGAGCCCTATTATTAATTATAAAAATAAATTCAATGATTTTTGTCTATAAGTATGTAGATCATACTTTGAATAATATATAAACTGTATTATTTAAAGGGGAGAATTTTCAGAGCTAGTTTTAATAAACAAAGAGGCTATTTAATTTAAATAGCCTCTTTGTTTATTTTTAGTATATAAATGATTAATAAGTAATTTTAATTTAAAATAGTATAGGTAAAAATAATAATTGCATAAATATATGTGAAAACATGTGAGATATAATAGAATATTCCAAGCCTTTTTTCCAATATATATATCCAAATAATATTCCTGCGAAAGCATTCATAAATATAATTCTAAAAAGTACAATAGACGTTACATTAAAGCTTAAATAAACTGCGGGTAAATGTCCTAGAGCAAATACTAAACTTGATATTATTATAGAAGTCCAGTAAAAACTTTGTGGGATATCTTCCTTATCTTTTTTTCTTGCAAATATTTTATATAATATAAAAGTAACTAGTGACATAAAAAATAATCTTAGCATGATTTCTTCAACTATCCCACCATACACTATTCCAGACAATAAATATAACGGTGAAAATGTAGAAGTTGAGTTAGCTATTTCTGGAATTAATTTAGCAAATACGAACTTTTCAGATAAAGTTATTACTGCTGCATTTATAAATCCAAATAAGATTGCTAGTTTAGCACTACATAAATTGAACTTATACTTTTTTTCAGTGAATATATTTTGTAATAAGCCTTTGTTTAAGTTTGTTGCTCTAGATAGTTTTAATCCTAAGAATCCTAAAATAAGTCCGTATAATATGGCACTTTGAATTGTAAATATACTTATGAAAATTTCCTTAGACATTCCCTGAAGTTGCTCAGGATTTAAAAGTGGAAGTTGATATAATCCTGTAAATAGTCCCCCTAATCCTGATAAAATCATAAATATAAAACTTACCTTTAAGTCATTTTTATTTAATATTTTTTTATCCAACATACTCATATCCCCTTTAGAATTTATTTTTATGGTTGTTATATATAATATATAACAACTATAAAATATGTGCAACTGTTTTTAATTATTTCAAATTGAAATAGTTTTGAAAGCTATTTAATAATTAACATCTTATTTTTATAGCATAAATACTATATTATATACTACTATTTAATTAATAAATTAAAAGGTTGGTGGTAGTTATAAATATTTTTGAAGAGTTAAAAAAGTATTACGAGGACTACGATGAAGATAGCAGATTAATAAAAGATAAGGCTCATAATGTTGAGTTTATTACAACAGTTAATTATTTAGATAAGTACATTAAAAATGATAACAAGATATTAGAAGTTGGAGCAGGGACTGGTAGATACTCTTTTTACTATAGCGAAAAAGGGGTTAATGTAACAGCTTTAGAGTTATGTGAAAAGCATGTAGAAATAATGAAAGGTAAATCTAGCTCTAATTCAAGTAATATAGAGATAATTCAAGGAAATGTATTAGATTTAAGTATGTTTAATGATAATACATTTGATGTGATTTTGTGCTTAGGACCTTTGTATCATCTTACAACAGAAAAGGATAGAGATACTTGTATAAAAGAGTGTTTAAGAGTATTAAAGCCTAAAGGCGTATTAGCTATATCATATACAAATAGACTTTCTCAATTTATAAAGATGATGCATCGAAATAAAGATAATATAAATGATATAGAGCTTAAAAGAGTAGTAGAACATGGTTGTGAGTTTGGGGATTCAAGAGATGTTTTTTATTTTTCAAATTACGATGAAATTGAAGCTTTAATGAACTCTAATTCAATAGAAAAGTTACATCATTTAGGTACTGATGGGGTATCTGATTTACTTAGAAATGAAGTTAATCAATTTGAGTACAAGGAGTTTGATTTATGGATTAAATATCATTTAGATACTTGTGAAGATAAAAGTATAATAGGATATAGTATGCATGGATTGTATATAGGACGTAAACTTTAATGAACTAAAAATTTAATTATTTATAATTGAGAATAATATTTTGAGCAATACTGGAAGTAATATTTAAATATATAACTAAGTTTATAGTACTGAGTGTAATCATAGGAATAATTATTGAATATGTATATAAGAAATAAAAATTGGAGTTTTTAGCATAAAAATGGTTTTTTAAATGTATTTTTAAGGGTATTTTAAGGCTAGTAATAAAAAATATTAGTTTAATATATTTATCATATATAGTTGAAGGAGTATAACAAAAAATGAAATATTTTATTGTTGAAGGTATAATAAAAAATTCAGATCCAATTGATGAAAATACTATGCAAGAACACATGGTTTATTCTAAAAAAGCGATGGATGAAGGCTTAATATTAATGTCTGGACTTAAAGAAAATATGAGTGGTGGAATATTTGTTATGAAAGCAGAGTCTCTTGAAAAAGTAGAGGATTATCTATCTGACGAACCATTTAAACTTTCAGGTATACAAGATTACCAGGTTATAGAGTTTTCACCTCATTACTTTAATCAATCACCTAGTGAATGGTTTAATAACTAATTTATAAAAGTAAGCATAAATATTGCTCTAATAATTTTAAAAATTTCACTTTAGAGCATAGTAAAGGAGCATTAATTATTGATGCTCCTTTTGTTATTATAATTATTCAAATGGTCTTTAAAAATAATATTAGGGAGAATCGATTAAAAAATAAATCTTGGTGGAGTCGTTGAAATACCATGATTGTATAACACTTAGAATAACTTAATTAAATTTTTTATTTAAAAAATATTTAAAAAATGATTGACTTTTAAAATATATCATATTATGATTTATATAAATCCATACCAAATTAGTAGGTTATAAATGCATTGAAAAAGTAAAGTAGCGTTTTGGAAAATCACAGAGAGGAAAACATAGGTGAGAGTTTTCTATTTAGAAGAAATGTGAAGTGCACTTTGGAGCAGAAGCTCGAATTAACAGTAGAGTTCTCCGGGATCACCCGTTATAGTGATTAGGCATGTTAGTGCTGGAATTTTCGAGCGTAGATATATTTTTTATATCTGAATTAGAGTGGAACCGCGAGTATACCTCGTCTCTATTAAATTAGAGACGGGTTTTTGTATTTAAAAATCAATAATATAGGAGGTAATTTAATTATGAAATATAAATTTGATGAGGTAATAGACAGAAGCAATAACTTTTCAGCAAAATGGTCAGAGATGGATAAAAAATATGGAACTAATGACATTTTACCTATGTGGGTAGCTGACATGGATTTTAAAACAGCACCTTGTATAATAGATGCTCTTAAGAGTAGATTAGAACAAGGAATTTACGGTTATACAACTAGACCAAATTCTTATAATCAGTCAATTGTAAATTGGATTTTAAAAAGATTTAACTGGAATATAAAAAGTGAATGGTTAATTTATAGCCCTGGTGTTATACCAACTATAAGTTTAATAATTCAAGAAATGACTAACAAAAATGATAAAGTCATGATTCAAGAACCTGTATACAGTCCATTTAATAGTGTTGTAAAGGATAACGAAAGAAAACTAGTTATAAGTCCATTAAAAAAATTAGAAGATGGAAGTTATGTTATGGATTATGAGGATATTGAGTCTAAAATCAAAGATGTTAAACTATTTATCCTTTGTAACCCTCACAATCCAGTTGGTAGGGTTTGGACAAAAGAAGAACTAAAAAGATTAGGTGATATTTGTCTTAAGCATAATGTAAAAGTTATTTCAGACGAAATACACAGCGATATAATTTTTAAAGGTTATAGTCATACACCTTTTGCTTCAATAAGTGAAGAATTTGCTCAAAATAGTATTACTTGTATGGCACCTACTAAGACTTTTAATATAGCAGGTTTGCAAATGTCATATGTAATACTTCCCAATAAAGATGATTACAAAACACTAGACTTTGCATTTTCTAGAATTGATATAAGAAGAAACAATGCATTTAGCTTGGTTGCCACAGAAGCTGCATACAATCATGGTGAAGATTGGTTAGAAGAACTACTTGAATATTTAGAGGGAAATATGGATTTTGCTATAAATTATATCAAATACAATATGCCTTCTCTTAAAGTTAAAAAACCTGAAGGAACTTACTTATTATGGGTAGACTTTAGTGAATTAGGATTAAACGAGAATGAACTTAATAAACTTTTAGTTGAAAAAAGTAAGGTTGCTTTAAATAATGGATCATCTTTTGGTATTGGAGGCTACAATTACCAAAGAATAAATCTAGCTTGTCCTAGATCAATGGTTAAAGAAGCTTTAGAAAGAATTAATAAAGCTATTTTAAAATAAATATATTAAAAATCGAGAGGAAATAAAATCATGAGTGAAAATATAGAAAAAAGAAAACCTACATTTAAATTTGCAATGTTAGTAATGATAGCTATTATAAGTTTAACTACTGTTGGTATGGTTGTATTTAAAGCATCTATAACTACAATGTTTTTATTATCTTGGTTAATAGTAGTGCCTGCTGCTATGAGTTTAGGATACACTAACAGTGAGATAGAAGAATTCGGATTTGAAGTTGGAAAGAGTGCTTTTCAATCTAATATAATTATACTTTATGTTGGAGTTTTAATTGCTACTTGGATTGCTGGAGGTACAATACCAACAATAGTTTATAGTGGTCTTACAATAATAACCCCTAAGTACTTTTTACTTACATCATTAATATTATGTTCTCTTACTTCATTATCTACTGGAACATCTTGGGGTACTTTAGGAACTTCTGGGATAGCTCTAATGAGTATTGGTAACAGTATGGGGATTCCTGCTGGTATTACAGCTGGGGCTATAATATCTGGTGCATTCTTTGGAGATAAAATGTCTCCATTATCAGATTCTACAAACCTAGCTGCTGCTATTTGTAAAACTGATATAATTACGCATATTAAGCATATGATGCTTACAACTGTTCCAGCTTATCTAATATGTATAGTTTTATATACAGTTATAGGATTTAAATATGCTAATAATGTTATAGACTATAATCAAATAAATCAAATAAAGGAAGTTTTAAGTTCTACATTTAATATTGGTCTTGTATCATTACTTCCTATAATATTTTTGCTTATATTATTACTACTTCAAAAGCCACCTATAGTTTCTATATTAGCATCTGCTATTTTAGGAGGTATTATAGCAGTAGTTCAAGAAGGTCAAAAAGTTGGAGATTTATTAAACTATGTTCTTAATGGATACTCTATAAAAACTGGAATAACTTATGCAGATAAGCTATTAAATCGTGGAGGAATAATGAGTATGGCTGAAACGGTACTATTAGTATTTATAGTATTTATAGTGGCTGGGATATTACAAAAAACAGGATTTTTAGAAGTATTATTAAAACCTATGATAGATAAAATAGGTAATTCTAGAGCTAAATTAGTTGGATCTACATTTGTTGTTAGTTACTTTGCAAATGCTTTTAGTTCTTCTATGATGTTTACATCTGTATTTGTTGGAACTGTAATGTCTCCTTTATACAAAGAATTTAATTTAAAACCAGAAAATTTATCTAGAATAATAGAAGATACTGCTACATTAGGAGGACCATTAATACCTTGGAACTCTAATGCAATATTTTCTAGTCAAACATTGGGAGTTAGCCCATTTGAATTTATACCGTATTGTTTCTTAAGTTGGATAACTCCAATAATATCATTTATATATGGTGTTACTGGAATTACAATGAAAACTTATGAAGAACAAGAGTTAAAAAGTACAACTATCTAAAATCGTGTAAGTATATATTATTTATAAATGCTGTAAGATAAGGAGTAATTTTATATGGAATTTCATTATTATTATTTAATTCAAGATTTTTTAGGCGTTTTATTATGTTTTTTAGGGATTAGAATGGTTTATTTATGCTTAAGAATAATTTATATAAAAAGTGTTTCAAAAAACTCAATATTATTTTTAATTAAGTACAGTTTATTTATACTAGCAGGAGCTAATCTATTATTTAATAATTTTGAACTTAAACCATGGATTTTAAGTATAGTTTTAATTATTACTTCTGCTATTATTACACCAAAACATAATAAATTAAGCAGTTAAATATGTGCTTATATAAAGATAGATAAAATAAAACTGGGTATAAGTAGGGCAAACCTACCTATACCCAGTTTTTATTTTTAAAATTTATAAATAAAAAATAAATTTTTAAAAACGTTTTATACAAAATAAAGGTCTAATAATAAAAGGTATCTGTAAAGTAGCTGAATAAATAATATCAAAAACTTAAATCTATATTTAGTATATAAATTATAGATATCAAAAATATTAGATGTAAATTATCTAAAAAAATATAGAGGAGAAGACAATGGTTATAAATTATGAAAATACACGTGAAGATTATGAAAAGGGATATGAAAGTTTGTATAAAAGCTCTCTATTAGTAAAATCAATACAGATGGGTTTTGGAATGCTTATTCTTATGGGACTATTTTTTATTTTCTATATGAAATGTCTACATTTTATAATATAGATAACAAACCATATATTAGTGTAATAGTAATACTAATTATTATTTATACAATATTTCATTCTTTACTAAAAAGAATCATTAAAAAAAGTGTAAGTAATACAATAGATAAATTTATAGAGTTAAACCCATCAATGTTAGGAGAAAAATCACTTGAAATTTCCGATGGTAATCTTATATGTAAAAGTGAAAAAAGTCACTCAGAACATAAAGCTAAAGCTATTGATAATGTGGCTGAGAAAGATGGAAGAATTGTTTTATATATTCAAAAATTAAATCCTGTATATGTAATACCTTGTAGTGCATTTAATAGTGAGTCAGAGAAAAATGGATTTATTAAATTAATTAAAAGAGTTTAACTTAAGAAAGGGAAATTTTAGATAAGAGGATGTAAAAATGAATAATAAGAAAAAATTTATAATAATTGGGATAATTATATTTACTGTAATATTAGTATCAATCCCTTTGTATTCTACATACAAAAAGAGTCAAATGAATAAATTAATTGATATTACTAATAAATTCTTTGAAGAATACGTAAAAAAAGGCAAAGAATCTTATGCTAAAGATAATATGAATGCTACATATAAAGCCACAGAAATAAAAATAGTAGCAGGAGATAAAAATGAGTTTGTAGGTCAAGTGTATTTTGAAATTGACATCGATGTAAATGGTGAGAGAGACTACACTTCAACAGAACGTACAATGAGAATTAAAAAAATGGATAAGGATGAGTATAAGGTAGTTGATGAAGGTAATAGCGTTACTATAGACGGATTAAAATCAGTAAATTACTCAAATAAAGATAAAGACAAGGAATTATTAAATAAAACAAAAGAAGAACTAGATTCATTAGAATTTAAAAAAGTAGCAGGTATATATTACTCAATAGAGTGGGATGGAATAAAATTAAGCTATGACAAAAAGAAAACTTGGGTAGATGTGCCTATTCCAAATGAATATGCACTATCAAATTGTTCAAAGGATAAGAATAATATGTACCTAAAGGAAAATACTTATTATATATCACATAAGAAAACAGCATTTATATCTACAAATGAATCAGATATATTAATAACTATTAGCGATGATAAAGGCAAATCTTGGAATAAAGTAACTTTAGAAAATGCTTATCAAGGTGGAGAACTATTTATAGGATTTAGTTCAAATGATGTAGGATATTGTACAACGACTACTGATACAGCTATGGGTAAGCAGTATAATTATATATATGTGACTAAAGATGGCGGAAAGTCGTGGAATGAAATAGGCAATACCAATGAAGTTTATTCTCGCGTAGTTACAGGAATTGGATTTTTAGATGATAAGATAGGATTTGTTGGATTTAGATATGAAAGTGAAAATAATCCTACAGTATATAGAACTGATAATGCTGGAGTTACTTGGGAAAAGTTAGAGATACATCTTCCTTATGAATATGCATCTGACTATGCAACACCTCGTACACCTAAGTTTAAAAATGATAAAGGAATTTTACCTGTTAATCTTAGAGATAATAATAAGACTATTTATTTTATAAGTGATGATAAAGGTAAGATATGGGAATATAGTTCTAATATTAATGAATAGATTATAAAAAATAACTCGTAATTTCAACAAAAGGCTATTGTTGACTTTTTAATATATTATTATTGCTCTTAGGTTATAATATAAGTATATATAAACTATATAGAAATGAACAATTGTTATATATTTAAAACTAACTATTAAATAAATTAAAATTTAGAGGGTGTTATTTTGGGAAATGATATTAAATTAGTATATTGCATTTTAGGTAGCGTTATTATTGCGCTACTTTCAGCAACAATATTTCAAGATGCATTAGTAGGTGGATTTTATCAATTTGGACTATACGGTATAGGAGAAATTCTTCTAACTTGTAGTAAAGTATTATCATCTATAGGCGTAATTTTAACTGTATATTATTCTTTAAAATTGATAATAAGAAATACTAACTTAAAAGATAAGTAAATATAAGCCAGCAAATTATTTGCTGGCTTAATTAGTAATATAACAAATTTTATCTACTTTTATTCACATATCAATTTAATAATTAAACATCGTTCTTAAAGATAGTATTTAATTATTAGTATTATCGTTATTTATATAAACTTTAAACTCAGTAACATTATCTTCTGATTTATCTTTTAAATCTAAAAATTTAACTATTATATACTGAGTTGTATTATAATATCCTATTCCATAATGATTATCGGTTACGATACTATCATAAACCATACCATTTTTTATCTTATATTCCTTAGTATTTATATCATCTTCATAGCTTTTACCACCAAAACCTGAGGCATACATGTATTCTAATTTTATATATGGATCTTTGAATTTATCATTATCTAGTATAAATTCCTTTGGGAATCGCACATTAACAGTTACACTATAAGGGCTTACTTCTAATGAGTCAACTGTAAATCCATTTTTTGTTTCATTTACATTTATAACTTTGCTCCATGTATTAGGTGAAACTTTTAATTTAAAGTTGAAAGGACCTTCTATATTTTCAGATACTGTTTCAGAATCAGGTTTATTTGTATAGATATTATTTATTAAAAGATTTAAATTTATTACTTTAGGTGCTTTTTTACCCTTAAATGTTAAGTCATACGTAGTCATTCCTTCATACGTATAATCATCTAAATAGCCCTTTGTTGAACCTCCAACTTCAGTTGCAGTTCCATTTTTTACATTTACTTTCATATCTAATATTAAACGGTCTTTAGAAAAGCCTTCTTCTCTTTGACGAGGTAATTTATTTTTTGATTTTATAGTATAAGTAAAATATATTTTATGGCCATCACAGACTATTTCATTAATAGTTACACTTACACCATTTACAGTTTTAGTTAAGTTAACTCCTTGTGCATATGTAGTATATTTATCTTTTTCTTTCATAGTAAAACTCATATTTTCAAACAAACCATCTAAGTTAGGTATTTCATTTGCTAAAGAAGGATTCAAAGTTGTGACAGATACCCCAATTAATAAAAAAATTATGGATGCTACTTTTATATGTTTAAATGTTTTCTTTCTCTTCAAGAGTTTTCCCTTTTCTATAGTTTTTCTAGTTTCTTCTTTTATATTATGAGGTATTTCTATACCATCAAATTTAGTCATTTTTATCCTCCTTTAATATATCATACATTTTCTTCTTAGCTCTTCTTATGTTAGTTTTAACGGTATTCTCATTAGAATTTGTTATTTCTGAAATCTGTTGAGTAGTTAAATCATAAAAATACTGTAGTATAATAGGCGTTCTATATTTTTCTTCCAATATATCAATGGCATCATATAAGTCTAACTTTTCCTCAATATTTGAGTATGAAAAATCACCAATGTAATCTTCAACGCATTCATCTTGAAATTTATTGTAATGTCTACTTCTTGTATAAACATTATTTATTAATATTTTTGTTATCCACGTTTTAAATGATTTAGGATCTTTTAATTTTGATATATTCATATATGCTTTTAGCACTGTTTCTTGGTATATATCTAAAGCATCGTGTTCATTTTTAACATATAAAAATGCCATTTTATAAAGATAACTTTCATATATGTCTATTAGTTTTTCAAAAGAATGATCATTGCCGTATTGTGATTGCTTTATCAAAAACTCTTCGGAATAAGATTTTTGACCTATATTAAATATTTTTCCCCTTTTTATAATGTTGCTTTTTATCATCTCAATCTCCTTAATAGTTCAAATTACATATATAAGATGCATCATATAGTCATATAGTTTCAATATATATATATAAATTTTTTATTTTAGTTTTCTTATGTAGATTACTATTATAATATTTTTTATAAAGTACCATTACTTTATGATATTTTAAGTAGAAAAAATAGTCTAGAAGAATATATTTTACTACTAGTGTATTTACAATTTATATATTAATTTTTAGATAAACTATAAGTTAAAAAGGGGAAATACAATATGATATATGGAAAGGGTATAATAATAAGGCCACTACAAATGGGAGATGAAGAGTATCTTTACAATTGGTGGAATAGTGGAGGATTAATGGAACATGCAACACATAAATTTGGAGTACTCCAAAGTAAAGAGAGTATAAAAAATAGTATTATTAACGAATTTGAAAGTAGTCAGTTGTTTCCAATAAGCAAAAGATTTATCATTTGTAATAAAGAAGATTTGAAACCTATTGGAGAAGTTAATTACTGTGATTATGATCCTAGAAATCAAAAGGCTGAATTAGGTATAAAAATTTGTGAATTAGATGAACAAGGAAATGGAAAGGGGAAGGATGCATTATATCATTTTATTGATTTTATGTTTAAATTTCTAAACTTAAATAAAATTGAATTAACTACTATGGAAGATAATAAAAGAGCAAAAAGCTTATACGAAAAATTTGGATTCAAAAAAATTGGTGTAATAAGAGAAGCATATTTTGATAGTAGATATGGAGAATTTAGTAATGTGATTTATATGGATTTACTAAAAAAAGATTGGACTAATATAAAACTAGACTTATAATTAGTAAATTAGTTACTTTTTAATATACAAATATAATAAGTGGATTTAAAATATTTATGAGCTATAAAATAATAAAAAGGGGGAGTAAATATGAATATAGTAGTAGTTGATTACAATCCAGAGTGGCCTTTTTTATTTCAAAAAGAAGCAGATAGTATAAAAGAAATACTTAAAGATGAATTAGTAGAAATTCATCATATTGGAAGTACTTCAGTTAAAAATTTAAAGGCTAAACCTATCATTGATATTATACCAGTTGTAAATAATATTGAAAAAGTAGATAAGTATAATCATGAATTTGAAAACTTAGGATATGAGCTTATGGGGGAGTATGGAATCAAAGGTAGACGATTCTTTAGAAAAGGTTTAGAAAATAGAACTCATCATATACATATATTTGAGGTAAGTGATACTCATAATATAAAAAGGCATCTTGCAGTTAGAGATTATTTAAGAACTCACCCTGAAAAAGCACATGAATATGGAGAATTAAAGCAAGAGTTGGCAAATAAATACCCATATGATATTGAATCATATTGCTTGGGAAAAGATTCATTTGTAAAAGAATTAGAAAAAAATGCAGTTGCCTGGTATAACCAGAAAAAATAAAAAGCATAAATAAGTATGATAAAATAATATATAGATTAAAATGAGTTTAAATCCAAGTTATAGATAGCTTGGATTTTTATATTGTAAAAATTTATTAATTCGGGAACCTTTGACAATTACAAATGGTCTTATATATGTAGGAGGTGATGAAGTGTTTAGTATTGGCGCCAATATTAGTAGAAAAATAATAAATATAAAAAAGAAAGAAATAACAAAAGAAGAGTTTGTAGATTTAATACAGGATAATAAAGTATCTTTATATAGATTTGCAAAAAGCATATTAAAAAATGATACAGAAGTAGAAGATGCTATAAGTGAAGCAATACTTAAAGCCTATAAAAATAAGGATAAGTTAAGAGATAAAGAAAGCTTTAAACCTTGGATAATGAGGATAGTTTCAAATGAATCTTATAACTTAATAAGAAAAAATTCTAGATTAGAGTTAGTTGATAATATGAACAGTTTAAATCTAGTGCATACAGATAAAAATTATTCTAGCCTTAGAGAAATAGTTGGTGATTTAAGTGAAGAATTTAGTTCGGTAATAGTCTTATTTTACTATGAAGATATGAGTATAAAAGATATTAGCAAAGTGCTAGAAATATCTGAGGGGACTGTAAAATCAAGATTATATAGAGCTAAAGAAAAGTTAAAAGTTTTACTAAAAGAGGAGGTATAACTTATGGATAGCTTTGATAGAAAAATTAAACATTTAGCAGAAAGTGAAGTTTTTGAAATACCGGATAATGTTGATAATAGTATAAATGATATTTTAGATAATATAGCTAACCCAAAATCTAAGAAGAAAAGACCATTTAAAGTAGCGATATTAGTAGCAACAATATCAGCGCTAACTATTACAACAGTATTTGCTATAGAAAATATTATAGAGTACTTTAATCATAATAAAAATTCTATATATAAACCAGATGAAAAAGATTTTACTGTCTTTGGTAGTGTAGTAAATAAAAGTGTGAAAGATAAAAATATAGAATTTACAGTTGATAATATATCTATTGATGATAATTACATAAATATTTTTTACACTGTAAAAAGTAATGAAAACATAAAAAATATAGATGAATCGTATAAAGACCCATATGTTGCAAATCCAATACCAGATGTATTTATGAATGGTGAAAATATAACACCGTATGGGTTAGTTGAACATGAAGCAACTTTTGTATCTGATAAAGAGTTAAAGGGAATGAGAAAAGTTGATGTAAGTAATCAAGATATAAAGGATAATTCAGAAATTGAAATTAAAGTTAATGAGATCTTTAAAGAAGAAGGTAATTGGAGTATAAAAGTTAGTGCAGATAAAACAGATTCTAAAGAACATACTTACAATTATGATATAAATAAGAAAGTGAATGTAAATTTAAGTTATGACTACAATGGCAAGAAAGTAGATGTAGAACATAAATTAGATATTAAAAAGGTAAGTATATCACCTTTTGCGAGTAAAATAAATATAAAAGAAAAATCTAATAAAGTCTTCGGCGACTGGAGACCTATGATAGGTAATTCATTTGCATTATTTGATGAAAATAATAAGTCTTTAGATGTAGTTGATAAAGGTGGTTTTGGACCTAATGCAAATGGAGAGATTACAGCATCACATGAATTTTTAAAAGCTAATAAAGATACAAAATCATTAACTTTAGTACCGATAGAGTTTGATGATAGTGTAGAAAATCATATGCTAGAACCTAAAAGCATTGATAATTTACCGATAGTATTTAAAACTAGTAAATATGGAAATCTAGTATTAGAAGATTTAAAAATAAGTGATAAGGAAATAAGGTATACTTTTTACAAAGATGGAGTAGTTCCTTATTATCCAAACTTTTGGTTCTTTGATGAAAATGGAAATGAAATAAGTATAAGTAGTAGAATAGAAGAATCACTAGATAGACACACAGGAAGATATACTGTTATACACTATCTTCAAAAAGACTCTGATGATGTATCAAAAATAAAGAAAGTGTCTACATTTACAGGTAATGACTTAAAATTAAGATACGACCAACAAATAAAAATAGATTTAATAAAAAATAATTAAAACAACTATATAATTTTAATAATATTTTTAAAGATACTAATATAATAAATATATGAAAATAAAGGATAAACCATTGGTTTATCCTTTATTTTAATGTATTTAAGAATTATTTATAATAAGTTACAAAATAATATAGTAATATATTGAAAGTTTATTTATTTTGAACTAAAATATATTTTAACAACTAGATTATTAATAAAACTGCAATGTAAATCATTGTAATAAAAATTAAAATAGAAGTAATTATAAAATTTTTTTCTTTTTCTAGAATTTTAAATTCGAAATCTTTATAACTTTTGATAGCTTTGATAAGAGAATATTCTAAATAAGCACCAAATAAAAATATAATAGAAAAAATAATAATATTGTAAGTATTTCTACCTATAATATCTATAATAAAACCTTTAGAAACTGTAATAACTAAAAATATTAAAGGTATAAGCCATTTCCATTCTTTCAATTTTTTATTTAAATCATTTAATTCATTACCCAATGTGAAATTCCCCAAGTGACATTTTTAGTTTATATAACAGCTGATGATATATATTTTAATTTTACTATAAGTTGTCTATTCATCAAATAGTTAAAACAAACTGAATTAATAATTATTTTTATAAATGGAGGAGAATATGAAAAAAATAAATAGTAAGTGGTTTACAATAATTTTGTTAAGTTTAACATTTTTAACTATAATAGCTTTTGTAAATAAAGAAAATAATTCTATTATTACAGGAGAATCAGAACTTGATGTTAAGCTGACTAAAAAAGAGATAAAAGAAGATAGAAATAAAATGATAGACATTATGGAAAGTACTCACCCAATATTTCTAGAAGAAGTACCAAAAGAATATGAAGAAGCTAAAAATAAATTCATAAAAGATACAAAAAAAGAAATGACAATAGGGGAATTTCAACTAGCCCTTAGTAAGTATACATCATCAATAGAAGATGGGCATACAGGTATTGGCTTTCAAGTAGCAAACTTTTTAGATATTAATTGGAAGTATATAGATAAAAACTTAGTATTGCTAGATGATAACAACAAACCTACAAATAAAATTGTTACATCAATAAATAATGTTAGTGTTGAAGATATTATAAAAGTAATAGATGAAACTTTTCCAGCAGAAAACCATGTAGATGAGTATGTGAATAACTCCAGTATGTCAAAAGAAAAGTTAGTATTAACCAGTGCAGGTGTTGATACATCAAAAGATATAGTATTAAGTATTAAAGATGGAAAAAACAACTATGAAATGAAAGTAGAATTTAAAGGTTATGATAGATATAATAAATCCAATTATGATATCTATGCTAAAAATATTGATGAAAGCACAGCATATGTAAAGCTTGGTATATGTGAAGTTAATGATAGTTTAAAAAAGGTAATATCGTACTTAAATAACAATTTAGATAATCTTGAAAATGTAATTATAGATGTAAGAGATAACCCAGGTGGTGATTCAACAGCTTGTGAGATGATACTTGAATCTCTAAAAATAAAAGCTGGAAGTTTTGGAGGAGTAAAAAGATATTCAAAACTAGTAAATGAAATGTACCAAGAATTTAAATCTAGTGGTTATGAAACCTTTAAAAGAAGTAATGATGTAGTTAAAAATGAGAATATAAAACTATATATACTTATGAATGAAAAGACTTTTAGCTCTGCTCAGTGGTTAGCAACTTTAGTTAAAGATGGTAAGTTAGGTATATTAGTAGGTAAGCCAAGTAGAAATACACCTTCTTCATTTGGAAATGTTATACCTTTTATACTTGAAAACTCTGAGATACAAGGACAAATTTCATTTGTAAAATGGCTTAGACCAGATGAAACTAAAGATTCTTAAAAAGTACTAGAACCACATATTAAGGTAGAGGATGGAGAAGATGCATTAGAAAAAATGATAGAATTAATTAAGGAATAAAAAGAAATTGATTATGTTAAATTACCTCCTACTTTATACTATTATTGCAATATATATCGATAAGTAAAGGAAGTTATAGATATATATTGTATAAAATATTTTGCATTAAAAACATTTCATACTTTAAGAAAAACTTAAGATTTATATGTACTTTTTCTTAAGAAAATTTATCTATAATTAAATCCAATATATAAATAATATTGATATATAGGAGGAACTTAATGGATTATGTTACGTCAAAATTTACATTAAAAAATTTAACTGCTAATCAATTAAAATTTATTGCTATAATAGCGATGTTTATAGACCATATAGCAGTAGTATTAGTTTCAAATCAGAGCATATTAGGTCAAGTAATGCACACAATAGGCAGAATAACTATGCCAATTATGTGCTACTTTATAGCAGAAGGATATCATAAAACTAGAGATATTAAAAAATATGTTTTAAGACTTTTAACATTTGCAATAATATGTCATTACTCATTTTTCTTCTTTGCAACAGGAGTAGCCCCTATTTCATTTGGAGAAAATATTAAGATTCAAATACAGTTTCCGACAAGCGTAATATTTACTCTTTTTCTTGGGTTAATTGCTCTTATAGTTTGGAACTGCGAAAATATAAAAAAATACATAAAATTAATTATCATATTTGGCATATGCATTATTTCAATGGTAGGAGATTGGGGATATATTGCAGTATTATGGATATTAGTATTTGGAGTAAATTATGGTAACTTTAAAAATCAAGTTATGGGCTTTTGGATAGTTTCGATGATTTTGATTTCTAATCCAATTATGAGACTGTTAAATATATATGATGGGATTTGGTGGGAACAAGCTTATCAATTTGGATTATTACTTTCAATTCCTTTATTATCACAGTATAATGGATACTTAGGAAAATATAAAAATGCAAAATGGATATTCTATATATTCTATCCTTTACATTTATTAATACTAGGATATCTAAAATATTATATACTATGATTAAATTCAATATATATAAATTAAAATAGTTAACGAATGTTAGCTATTTTAATTTTATAATTTAACAATAATATTGTTTAACATAGTCTTTTTAAATTATTATTAATTTCACATATACCAAGCTTTATATAAGCTTATGCTTTCAATATAACCAGAAAAAAAGAAGAAGAGTTCTCAGTAACAATTGGTAATGCTTTTGTATCAACTCTAGTTCAGCAAGTATCATTGTGGTATGTGCACCCTAGTTAAAATTATTAGGATATCTGTAAAATATAGTGTAAAAACTTTAATCCTATGACAACATCTCTTTAATTTTTTAAACAAAAAAGAAAGTAATAATTTTTAATGTGATTACATTCCTTATGTTCATAAAAAATAATATTATGAATTATATTTACATATTATTTCTTGTATTTAGTTCTGACAAATCTTCAGACAAAGGAAGATTACGTCTAAACTTTTCAACTAAATTGTCATCCTTACTAATTAATAAAGTAAGAGAACTATCCCAAGCGACGATTTCTACTTCTGCTAGTGGATGTTGAATATCTATATTCTTCACCAAAAAATCTTCATATCCATCTGCAAAAGGTAAATCATATTTCAGCACCTGTTCAAAAGTAATATCTTTAGAAAATCCTGAAAAAACACCCCAAACAAATTGAAAGTCCTCTTTAGATATGATTTCTGTAAGTTGTTTACCTGATATCCAAATATACTCTTTTGAAAATAATTCATTAATATTTTTATCTGTAGGATAACATTCACAATTAGTAATTAACCAGTTATATTTTAACTGTTTATCTTCTATTGCATTAAAAATTTTGTTCATATAAGTAAAATAAGATTCACCCTTTTCTAAAATAGCACTTCTCATATTTAAACCTCACTTAGAATTAATGCTTAAATCTAATTCGAAACTTATAGCGATTGTTAATTTAATTATAGCAGAATTTATAGTTTCTAATATGTATATAAAACATAGATTGATTTTCATATACAACTTTTTATTATATTAACTTGAAATAGGAAGCTCTAGTTTGAGAGTATATATATTTACAATAGGATATATTTTATTAAAGATAAAAATAGGAGCAATGCTCCTATTTAACACTCAACTTCATTATACTATATTCAGTATGCTTATTATTTTCAATTCTTATAAATTTATCATAATGTACAAAACCTAACTTTTTATAAACTTTTATAGCACGAGTATTACAACTACATACTTTTAAAAATATATCTTTTGTATAATGTTTTTTTAACACAATTAATCTACTTATACATTTTCTTACAAAGTCTTTACCTATTCCAAGTCCACATAAATCGGGCCTTAAAGACCATCCAACCCACATATCTTCTTGTATTATTTGACATGATACGTATGCGATTATATTATCACTTTCTACTAAAGCAAATTGTTCAACTCCCCAAGAGCAATTATTTTTCAAATAGTCATTTAAATGTAAATCATATATATTATAGGGGGATTCATATCTCCATAAACATATATGTTTTAATATTTCACTATCTAAGCTAACAAGTTTGCAATTATCTAAATTTATAATTATACCTCCTAAAAGTGTTGCTATTATTCATATAAAGTAATTATAGCATAAACCTATTATTTACAATATATTATAAGTTTTATAAATATAAATTAATAGGCAATCCAAGAGAATCATATATAGATGGTATTTGGAATAAAGAAGATGAGAAAGATTAGTTAACTGAAATACAAATACCTGTTGAAGCTAATTTATAATCAACACCAAATGTGAAATTTTCCAGTTATTTATACTTACATTCAAGAAAATACTGTTATAATATATAATTCTATACTATATAAACAATTACATAAAAGGGGGAATTAAATATGAATAAAGGTTTAGATATAATAATATCATTATCTATTAATATATTCTTAGCTTTAACATGGGCAGTATTTATGATATTAACTGGAGATATACCTGTTGTACTAGAAGTTTATGATGCAATGGGAATAATAATAGCTTTGGTAGCAGTTACATCAGTATATTCTTTATACTTAAGAAAGAGTAGATGTAATTTATTAAACTTGATTCAAACTAGCGGATTATTATTTATATGGGGAATGTGCTTAGTAGACGAATTAAAGTATAGCTATAATCAAGTAGCAAGAATAGTTGAGATAATAGGATTTGGATTAATATTAGTAGTATTTATTCAAATAGTATTCAATATGGTAAAAAGTAAAAAGAAATAAATATCCCTACAATATTTTAAATAAAAGTACAGAATATATATGTTAAAAAACTAACTAAGCTTATCAAAAGGGTATAGAAAAACTAATAGAGAAATAAATAAAGTATGACTATAATTAGATTAATTTAGTCATACTTTATTCTTTTTATAGAAATTTTTTATAAAGGAAAACAATTTCAAAAAAGTTGTGAAAAAGGGGGCTTACAATGTACAAAGTAGATTTAAATAGTGATTTAGGAGAAAGCTTTGGAAATTACAAACTAGGTATGGATGAAGAAGTTTTAAAATATATAACTTCAGCAAACATAGCTTGTGGATGGCACGCAGGAGATCCATTACAAATGGAGGAAACTGTGAAAAATGCAGTGAAAAATAATGTATCAATAGGTGCTCACCCTGGATTTATGGACCTTATGGGATTTGGAAGAAGAGAAATGAAAGTAACACCTAAGGAAGCTAAGGCTTATGTAAAATACCAATTAGGTTCACTAATAGCTTTTGCAAAGTCAAATAATACAAAAGTAAAACATCTAAAAGCACATGGAGCACTTTATAACATGGCAGCAAAAGATGAAGGATTAGCATTAGCAATAGCCGAGGCTATTTATGAAGTAGATAAAGACATTATATTATTAGGTCTTTCTGGTAGCAAGATGATAGAATGTGGAGAAAAAGTAGGATTAAAAGTTGCTAGTGAAGTTTTTGCAGATAGAGCATATAACAGTGATGGTACTTTGGTTTCAAGAAAGATAGAAGGCTCTGTTATAAAAGACTTGGATTTGGCAATAAGTAGAGTAATAAGAATGGTCAAAGAAGGTAAAGTTCAAAGCATTGGTGGGGAGGATATAAGTATAAAGGCAGATTCTATTTGTGTTCATGGAGATAATCCAAAAGCTATTGAATTTGTAAAGAGTATAAAAGAAGCTTTAGAAAATGAAGATATAAATATAGTTTCTATAAGTGAAGATATAAATGGAGGATTAATTTATGGATAAAACTATTGCTAAATCCAAGTCTAGTAAAAATAATGTTACAGCTCTTATGGGTGCAGCTTTCATAATGGCTACTTCAGCAATAGGTCCAGGATTTTTAACTCAAACTGCAACTTTTACAAATCAATATAGAACTAATTTTGGATTTGTTGTTTTAATTACTACTATATTTTTTATAGGAGCTCAGTTAAATGTATGGAGGGTTATTGGAGTTTCAGGCCTTAGAGGTCAAGATATTGCAAATAGAGTTTTACCAGGATTAGGTTATTTTATAGCAATTTTAGTTGGGATTGGTGGACTTGCATTTAATATAGGTAACGTAGGAGGAGCTGCCCTTGGGGTTAACGTTATGTTTAATGCTGATGTAACAATATCTACTATTGCGTGTGGATTAATATCAATAGCTATATTTTTAATAAAAGAGTCAGGACCAGTTATAGATAAATTGACAAGACTTTTGGCTATTGTAGTTATCATAGTAGTAGGTTATGTTGCAGTAATAAATAAGCCAGATATTGTATTAGTTGCAAAGGGAACTTTTATACCAGAAAATCCATCTAATTTAATATTTCCTATAATAACTCTTTTAGGAGGAAGTGTTGGAGGATATATTACTTTTGCAGGTGGACACAGATTAATTGATGCAGGAATAACTGGAGAAGAAAATTTAAAAGATATAACTAAATCATCAATCTTAGGAATAAGTGTAGCTACTATAGTCAGAATATTTTTATTTTTGGCTATATTTGCAGTTGTTTCAAAAGGACTTACTCTAGATCCAGAAAATCCAGCAGCATCAGCATTTAAGTATGGTGCAGGAAATATAGGATATAAATTCTTTGGGTTAGTATTGTGGTGTGCAAGCATTACTTCTGTAATAGGAGCAGCTTATACTTCAGTTTCATTTATAAAAACTCTACATCCATTTATAGAGAATCACGAAAATAAATTTATAATACTTTTTATATTTGCATCTACTTTAATAATGGCATTAGTAGGAAAGCCTGCTAGTCTATTAGTTCTAGCAGGTTCTTTAAATGGATTAATACTGCCAATAACTTTAGGAGTTATATTAATAGCTTCTAAAAAAGAATCGATAGTTGGAAATTATAAACATCCCAAGTGGTTACTTATTTTAGGAATAATAGTAGTTATAGTAACTGCTGTTGGTGGAATAATTTCTTTAAAAGATATTACTAAGTTATTTGTTTAGGGGGATAATCATGGAAAGTAAGTATTTACTAGCAGGAGATAAGTCTATAGTAGTTGAGTTTGGAGATTTTATAGATGAATCTATAAATAAAAAGGTTATTCAGTTAATGAAAACTATTGAAAATTCACCTTTGATGGATGCAATTTATGAGATGGTACCAACTTATAGATCTCTTATGATAAATTATAACCCATTAAAAGTTAACTTTGATGAGTTTATAAATTCTATTAAATCTTTGGAGAAGAATTTAGAATCAGTAGATAAGATTGATAAAAATGTTGTAAAAATACCTGTTCTTTATGGAGGGGAATACGGAGAAGACATAGAAACAGTAGCAAATCATAATAACATATCAATAGAAGAAGTCATAAAAATTCACAGTGAAAGAGAATATTTAGTATATATGCTAGGATTTACTCCAGGATTTACATATTTAGGGGGAATGGATGAAAGAATAGAAACTCCAAGACTTGAAAATCCAAGAATGAAAATTTCAGCAGGTTCTGTTGGAATTGCAGGAAAACAAACAGGAGTTTACCCCATAGATAGTCCTGGTGGATGGCAGTTAATTGGAAGAACGCCAATAAAACTATATGACCCTACAAATGAAAGTCCTATACTTTTAAGTGCAGGAGATTATGTGAAATTTGAACCTATAACTAAGGGAGAGTTTGATAGTATAGCTTCTAAAGTAGGAGGTGAAATTTAATGGGATTTACTGTTAAAAACAAAGGACTTTTAAGTCTTATCCAAGGTGGAGCAAGAATTGGATATCAACAATATGGAGTATCAGCATCTGGTAGTATGGATGAGTTTTCTTTGAGAGTTGCCAATATTTTAGTTGGAAATAAAGAGTATGAAGCTTGTATAGAAACTCTTGTTATGGGACCGACTATAACATTTGATGAAAAAACTGTTATTGCTATAACTGGTGGAAATTTAGGCCCAATGTTAAATGGTGTTAAATTGGATATGTGGAGAAGTTATGTTGTTAATAAAGGAGAAACATTATCCTTTAGTGGAGCTAGTGAAGGGTGTAGAGCTTATATAGCTTTTGAAGGTGGAATTGATGTTCCTTTAGTAATGGAAAGTAAGTCTACTTATACAAAGGCTAAGATAGGTGGTTTTAAAGGAAGAGCTTTAAAAGAAAATGATTATATTAAGCTAGGAAAAGGTGAAGGAAAATACATTTCTACTCTTAAAAAGGATTATATAAAAAATTATGAAAATAACGTAGAGTTTAGAGTTATAAGAGGACCTCAAGATAATATGTTTGATGAGGAAGAAATTTTAAAGCTTTTTTCAAATGAATATATTCTTAGCAATGAATGCGATAGAATGGGGTATAGGCTAGAAGGTGAAGCTATAAAACATTTAAATGGCGCAGATATAGTTTCTGATGGTATAGCCTTTGGTGCAATACAAGTTCCTGGTCATGGTAAACCTATAATAATGATGGCAGATAGACAAACTGTTGGTGGATATACTAAAATTGGAAATGTTATAAGTGTTGATTTATGTAAGTTGTCACAGCTAAATCCAGGAGATAAGGTACGTTTTAAAGAAGTTGATATTTATGAGTCTCATAGATTATTAAAAAAGTTTGAAGACAATATTAAAGAGATAAAAAATAATATAGAAAAGTTTGAAGTTATAGAAAAGAAGAGATATAGTATTTGTTTAAATGGAGTTAACTTTGATGTTATAGCAGAAGAAGTTAAATAATACTAAAAATAGTCCTAATAGCCATAGGGACTATTTTTTAGTATTATTTAACTATATGTTCTATTACTTAACTGTTTTTCTAATTGGTATGGTGGATATATTTAAAAACTATCCTAGCAATGGAACTTGGACGATGGGTTTACTTCTACTTTCAACAAATAGGAGTAGTAGAAGTAAATATTAAAGGAAGAAAATTTTGGGATTCATTAGGATATCAACATGTAAAATCAACAACTATAAATATGGGAAATAAAGAGAATAATATATATATATTGAGATTAATATTTAAATAATTTTAAGTTCTCGAAAAAACATAACTTTTTATATACATATTTAATTAGGTAAGGGGATACATAAAAGTATATAGAATACTATTAAAACTAAATATGAAATCAAAAGCACATTTTTGAAGCTAATATTTATAGTTTATGAAGTGTGCTATTTTATAGGTTATTCCTTAATTACAAGGAGACTAAAAATATTATTAAAGATTAATAACTTTTTAGTTCTAGAATTGACTTTGGCGTAATATATTTATCACAAAAGGATACAAATATATCACGTGAAGGGGTAGGTTATTTATGGAAAAAAGAAAGTCAAGCAAATATTTATTTCTATTTGGTTTATTCGGTTTTTTGGATTTAGAGGATTTTCAGGAATAAATGGGGATCCTGCTGATTTATTGTGGTTTGCTTCTTGGGGATATTTTTCTGATTTTTGGTGGGCTAAATTGGGTCAATTTGAGGATGAGCGTTTAAAGTATAACAAATATAAAGCTGGCACAATATCTTTTAGCGTATGTTCTATAATAGCATTTACATTAAGTTTATTAAGTTTTTTACAACCTAATTTAACATTTGAGATACTTTGCAGAACCCAACTATTAATAATAGCATTAACTTTAGCGGTATCTGCTAATCTATGGGCATTTTTAACTTATAGATTTGATATGAAATCATAAAACACTATGACAAAGTTTATTAGCAATCTAAAAAAATACCGCCAATTTAATGAATTGACACAAGAAGAACTAGCTATTAAGGTTAATGTTAGAAGAGAAACCATTGCTCGTTTAGAAAATGCTAAGTATAATCCTTCACTTGAATTAGCAGTTAGAATCTCAAAGGAGCTAAATATTTCGATTGAAGAACTATTTATTTTTGAATTTTGATTAGTTAATAAATATAGATTTATAGTTAGGGGGAAATTTATATGTATGAGTATAAATTTATAGAAGTGCCATTAAAGAAAGGGTTTAAAGTTAAATCTGGTGATACTTTTGAAGAATGTAAAAGTATTATTCATAAAGAAGCCAAAAATGGATGGAGATTAAAGCAAGTTATTATTCCAGCAAATGAAAATACGGGATTTTCAGCTTCGGGTGTATATGCTGCATATTGTTACCAAATTGTGCTTGAGAAAGAAGTCACTTTTTAATTACAAGTAGATTATAATACCTCAAAATATGTGAAAAACTTGTGTATTAAAGTAATATAAATATATTCAAGAAAATAAAAAGTAACAAAATGTTATAAATATAGTGTGTATATTGGGTGAATGTTATAATAAAGGTAAGTTAGCGATTATTATATATTATCAATCTGATTATAGGGGAGGAAAAGAGGAAATGATAATAATTTGTTTGGGGATAATTATGTATTTTGTGGGTACGATTTGTAAATATTTACATGATGACTACAAACAATATCCTAATATACATGCGGGTTATAAAATTGGTTCTGCGATGAAAGATAAAGAAACTTGGGAAGAGGCAAATGCTTATATTTATAAGACTTGTACAATGTCTTTAATATTTTCTATTGGTTTTATCGGATTAACTAATTTAATGAATTTGAAACTTCCAAGTATAGCTTATTACATAGCAGAAATATTAATTTTATTTGGACCTATAGTTTTAACTGAAATTCATCTATATAAGTTCAATAAAAATAGGGGTGTAAATAATTAGTCTAAACAAGTTATAGCAAATAAAATAGTCTTGGCAAGTGATAATACTTACTAAGACTATTTTTATTTATATTAGAAAGTACTTTTTACAAAGGAGTTCTTTATAATAGTTCCTTCTTTCATTATAATATCCATGTTTTCAACAGCTATTGCACGAATATTTTCTAAAGGATTTCCATTTATAACTAGAAGATCAGCAAATTTCCCTTTTTCTAAAGTACCCGTAATATCATCTACTTTAAGCATTTTTGCCCCTACTTTAGTAGCAGCCATTATTGTATCCATAGGTGAAATGTTAGCTTTTTCAACGAATGAATACATTTCTCCAATAGCAGTTATACCATATGGTGTTAAGCTTGAGCAAAATGAGTCAGAACCAATAGTTAATCCTATTCCTTTTTCCTTAGCTTTTCTAAGATTATCATAAACACGATTTAATTCCTTTTCAGCGACAGTGTCACCTGGGTATTGATCATGCACATCTGGAATATACGGTGGAGCATATGTTTTAAACCATTCATTAAGAAATTGAATAGTAGGGCAGAAGTAAATATTTTTTTGAGCCATTATATTTAAGCATTCATCATTAAGTGTTTGGCCATGAATAATTAGATGAACACCAGATTTAGCTGAATCAAGTGCACCACCATAACCTTCAGCATGTGACCATACAGGGATACCTACCATATTACATTCATCAACAACAGCTTGAATTTCTTCAAGTGTATAGTGTTGGTCAAGTTTTTTATCCCATCTCCAGATACCACCACCTGTTGACCAAATTTTTATAGCATCAGGATTTTCTCTTAATCTTCTTCTAACAGCTCTTCGAAGTTCCCATGGTCCATCAACACGTTCAGCCCATGGATGAGATTGTTTATTATACCATAAAGGAACTTTGTGAGAATCACCATGACCACAAGTACGTGAAAATCCTAAACCAGTACCTACTATACGAGGACCTTGCATAATACCTGCTTCAATCATATTACGAATATGTAAACCTGAACGTGAAATCTCACCAACAGTAGTTAGACCATGTTCAAGGCATTCATGAGCTTGTTGGACTGCAACAACTGTTTTTTGAATAGAATCTTCTAAAATCCAGTCACTATCATCGTCTGTGAGATTGCCAGAGAAGTGTAGATGACTATCTATAAGACCAGGCATAATTGTTTTTCCTGATATATCAACCTTTATGTAATCTCTTTCAAAATCCTTTTTAGGACCAGTGTATTCAATTTTTTTGTCGACTACTAATACCAAAGAGTCTTTAATAGAATCTTTTCCAGTACCATCAATGAGTAAACCACCTATAAAAGCAATTTTATTCATTATAGATTCCCCCTTACTATAATATATAAATACCTTAATTTATATATCAAAGTATATTGCTTATTAATGTAAATTACAACAAGTTAATCATTTTTATATTTAGTTTAAAATTTTATTAGTTATTTATTTTATCCTTATAGATATAATTTTAAGGCATGTTAGACAATAAGCAATAAAAATAGCTAGAATTATTGGAACATCCAAAGTCTAGCTATTTTTTATATACTTTGATTCGTAATATGTTAAAACCACTAACATAATATGATGTTAAAGAAAATAATATTTTCATTTATTGGCAACTAATTATTAATCCATTTTTATTTAAAATAATAAATTTATATGAGATATAACTAATATTATATAGAATTATGATTTTCAAATTGTTCTTTAATAAACAAATCAAAATTCTTTTTAGATGGAGAACAATTAAATATTCTTTTTGAATTGCAATAAATATCTAGATATATGTATTCGTTGTAATTACCAATAATTCTATATGAAGATATATCTTTTAATGAAATATATTTTCCGCTCAACTTTATTATTTTGTTATCATCAATATAAGTATATTCAAGAACTAAGAAAGACATAATCATAAAATAAAATAACATAAATACTATTGTATTTTCTTGATCATACACATAAATTGGTATAAATAGTAGCTTTCCTAAAAATAAATAGATACTTCCTGCACTGAATTTAGGACTCATTTTAACATCATTATCAAAATTCTTAACCAAACGCAATCGAGAAATTATGTATGCATTGTATAAAATATAACTTGAAAATATTAAAAAGTAAAATATATTTTTAATATCCTTAAAAAATACAAAATAAAGCATTGTACATATTGCCATCATAATACTATCTAAATAATAGATTCTTTTCATAGAGCATCGCCCTCCTTTATATGCACTTATTTACAATATCAATCAAACTTTGGCACAAACTATTTTTAAAACATAATTCATTATATAAAAAAATACAATATGCAACAATTGTGAATTTTCTTGCATCTTCACCTAATTTTCCATCAAAAAATCCAACTATATTATTAGTTGTGATTCTACCATTTCAAACTGCTCCAATAAGGATATTACCTTTACGGTCAATGGATGCTCAATACAGATTTTGTCGTTAGAAATACCTCTTTTCTTCATATCATTATTGCCTTTGCCTCTTTTTCTAGGCTCTCTAGGCATCTTAAAAGTAGTACTTTTTGAATGGTTTCCTTTGAATGATTCACGTATAAAAACTTCATCAACTTCTATCATATCATTAATTCGCAGTATTTAAGCCATTTATCTAATCCTAAGTTAGTACTAGAGAATGAAGACATAGTGAACTTATAAAATGTAGTTCGACATCTTTTACATATATATCTTTGTCTACCTCTAGATTTCCCATTTTTATTCACGTCCTTACATTGGTATTTAGGACATTCGTATCCCTTAGAGAATCTGCTTTCCTTGATATTATCTTTAATTTCATCAGAACTAAATAAAGCACTTAAAATTCCTTGTGCTATTGAAATTAAATCTATAAGTTCATCCTTGTTGAAATATTTAACTATGGATTTTATATCTACTTTAGGCATAATATAGGTATCCTTTCTATAAAATATCGTGAAGTAAAGTTGACACCTATATCATAATCTATTTTCTATATAATTAATCACACAATTGTCTAACAGAGCCAATTTTAAATATTTTTGTATATTATAGTATAGAAAGTTTGATTTTTTCAATCGATAATTAATATAGCATGAGAATTTTTAAATATGTAAAGAATGGATTAAAATGTACGATTTTAGGATTAAAATATAAATAATTTACTGAAAATACAGTTAAAATGTAACTATGAAAATTTATTAGAGGTTTAAAACTATGTGAAAAAATATATTTTTCTGAATAGGTAGGAGAATTTTAATTACTCTAGTAAAAATACCCTCAAAATCTAAATAAATGGATGATAAGGGCATTAATTTTACTATAAATATTAACCTAATGTAAAATATAAAAAAGCACTAATTAAAAAAATTAGTGCTTTTGTTATATAAAGTATCACGCTAAGTTTGGCTTATAACGCTACCTTATATACTAATTATTATATCTATAGTATAATATGGTAATACATATAAATCAATAAATAATAATAAAAAATAATAATAAAAAATAATAATAAATAAAAAATTGGAATAAAAATAAGAGGTGAAAAATTTGTTTTTAGAAGAGAGATACGAAAAAATTATAGAAATAATCAAATCAAGTGGGAGAGTAAAGGTTAAAGATTTATCCGAATTGTTTGAAGTTACGCAAGACTGTATTAGAAAAGACTTAAAAGAGCTAGAGTCTAGAGGGCACCTAAAAAGAGTATATGGAGGTGCTATTGCACAAAGAGATTTTAATGAGATAAAAAACGTTGATAAAAGAAAAGATATTAATATGCAAGAGAAAAAAGCTATAGCACTAAAAGCAATTACGCTAATAGATAATGGAGATATAATATTTTTAGATATATCGACTAATAGTCTAGAGATTGCAAAAGAATTAAACAAAATAAATAAAGAAATTACAGTAGTAACAAACATGATAGAAATTGTATTAGAATTAAGAAGTAATAAGAATATAAAAGTAATTTGTATTGGAGGAGAATTTAACAAAGAGATAGGTGCAATAGTAGGTTCAGCTGCTGATAGATACATAAGAAAATTTACTTTTGATAAAGCGTTTATAGGAGTATGTGGAATTAACTTAGAAACAGGATATATAACTACACTTAATTTAGAAGATGGAAATACAAAAAAAACTATAATTGAATGCTCTAATAAAAGATATTTAGTAATGGAAAAAGAGAAGTTTAACTATGATGGACTATATAAGTTTGCTAATTTAGATGAAGTGACAAGTATAATAACTGAGGATAAAATAATAAATCAAAATTAAGATTATTAATTAAAGAAAGGTCAAACTTAATAAAAACAAAGTTTGACCTTTCATATTTTTTATTAATTCAGTTTAAACTAATTATATATAGATAAAATTAATATGAAACACATATTAGCAATAATTACAGATATGACTTAGAAAGTAATTACTAAACCTAACAAAGCAAAAAAGTTAAATTTAAGACTTTACCGTATTTAGACTTGAGTATTGATAAAAATAATAAAAAAATGTTATCCTAAAGTATAAGATATAAAAATAAATATTTAAATACATCAACAAAAAACTTTCAATATTGGATTATAATAAGACGAGTTTAGGGGGGGATTATGATTAAAATAGCAATTTGTGAAGATGAAAAAGAAACACAGATCTTAATAGAAGATTATCTTAATAATATATTAAAAAATATAAATGTAGAATATGAAATACAAAAATATATTTCTGGAGAAGAGTTACTTGAATGTAACTTAAAAGACATAGATATATTACTTCTTGATATACAAATGGGGCAAATAAATGGAATGGATACTGCAAGAAAGATTAGAGAAGTAGATAATAAAATGGAAATAATATTTATAACTTCTTTAATAGATTATGTACAAGAAGGATATGAAGTAAGAGCGTATAGATATTTGCTAAAACCTATAGAATTAGAAGAATTAAAACAACATGTGCTAACTTGTATTAATGAGATTGAAAATAAAAATAATCATATTATAATAAAGAACAAGTCTAATACATACAAGATTTACTCAGATGAAATAAAGTATGTAGAAGTTCAAAAAAAAGAATATGTTAATACACACAATCAATAAGAGTTTTGATGTGAGATATAGTCTAGAAAAAATAGAAAAAGACTTAAAACAAGATAAATTTGTAAGATGCCATAAAAGCTTTTTAGTTAATCTAAGTTATGTAGAAAATATAAAGTCAAATACTATAGTATTGGAATGTGGAGAAGAAATACCTGTTAGTAGATATAGACATAAAGAAGTTAAGGAGAAATTCTTAAGATTTATTGGTGATTCAATATGTTAAATTTGATGTCTAATTTTATATTAGCTTTATCAATACTTACACGTTTTATTATACTAAAAGGGATATTAACTTATAAAAAAGAAGGCAAAGAAAACGAACAAATTGTATTTTATATTTTATTGTTATTAATTTATACTATAGCTAGACTGTCTAATATATCTCAAATTAATGGTAATAATAGCAATTACCTAGTTGATGGCATAATATTTATTGCTTGGGTAGTATACTATAATTATTTTTATAAGATAGGATATGTTAAATATATAATTTTCTTTTGTTTATTTAATGTATATTACGACTTGATTAAAAAGTATTTATTAGATAGAATTTTATTTTTTGTAATTACAGGCAATGTTATATCATCCGAAAAAGCTCTTTTAGTATCTGATTTTGAAAATTTAAAAGTTGAGATATGTGTTAATATGGTTATTTTATTTATCTATCTTGTATTTAGATTTTTTAATAATCGTTTACAATTACTTGATAGCGAAAAAAGAAACTATATATACTTATTATTTGCTTTAGTTGTTAATTCAATTAGTATAGTTGGAAATTATATATTTTACAAAATGCAGAGATTTGGAGTCTTATATTCAGAACAGTTTGTATTTTCTTTTCTTCTAACTCCAAAGTTAGTAGGAGCTAGTAGTATAGTTTTGATATTATTATTTAGACAAATAGTAAAAGAGAACAAATTAAAATCTCAAAATGAATTAATAAAAAACAAATTAGATATGCAATATTCTTATTACTTAAGTATTCAAGAATCTCATATGAAAGTTAAAAAACTTTATCATGATATAAATAACCATATTTGTACTATAGACAATCTTAAAAATAATAGTAAAGAAGTTAATGAATATGTAAATAATTTAAAAGATGAAATTAAAGACTTCAAATCAACTTATAATACAGGAAACATGATATTAGATATTATAATTAATGAAAAGAGTGAACTATGTAAAAAAAAGGGAATTAAATTTATTTGTGATATAAACTTTTCAAAAGTTAATTTTATAAAACCAATAGATGTATCCAGTATATTTGCTAATATTCTAGATAATGCAATAGAAGCGAGTGATAAAATACATGATGAAAATATTAATAAATATATTAGAATTAAAGGTACTATAAATAGACAATATTTTGTACTTAAATGTGAAAATAGTAAAGTTAATAGTATTAGGATTAATAAAAATAGATTATTAACAGACAAAATGGATAAATTTATACATGGAATAGGAATTCAAAGTATTAAATCCTCTTTAGAAAAATATGATGGAGAAATATTATTTGAAGACCAAAAGGACAAATTTACACTAAACATATACATACCACTTAACCAAAATACTGACAGTTGGGTCGATTAACCTACTAGTTGGGGCATATATATTGATACTAAAAAATAAGGGTGTTATCTTTTTAATAACAAAAGACAACACCCTTATTTTTTATATTTAAGGAAACTGTACTAAGTCAATATATATTATTATGAAAATATAGGGAAGGAGACGTGTTAACAACTTAAATTTGTTGACATATAAAAAAATGGTATTTAGTAGTTTGATGTTTTTATTTTTATTTTTACCGTGTACTTTAATATTTTATTATATATCAAATAAAAAAATAAGAAATAGTGTATTAGTATTAGTAAGTTTGTTTTTTTATGCATGGGGAGAACCAGTATACGTGTTTTTAATGTTATTTTCAACAGTTGTTGATTATATACATGGATTGAAAGTTGAAAGATTCATTGAGCTAGGAAAAAGGAAAAAAGCACTGAGGGTAGTTATATCTTCAGCAATTATAAATTTATTTGTATTATGTTTTTTCAAGTATAGCGACTTTTTAATTGAAAATATTAATATTATTTTTAATTTAGATATAGGATTATTGAATTTACCTTTACCGATAGGGATTTCATTTTATACTTTCCAAACAATGTCATATACTATAGATATTTACAGAGGAGATGCTAAGGCACAAAAGAGTATATTAGATTTTGGAGCTTATGTTACACTATTTCCACAATTAGTAGCAGGACCAATTGTTAGATACCAGACTATAGCTACACAAATAAATAAAAGAGAACATTCAATAGAAAAATTTGCAGATGGTGTAAATAGGTTTGTTTGTGGACTAGCTAAAAAAGTTATATTATCAAATCAATTAGCTATTATAGCAGATGGTGTGTTTTCAAGTAATTTGTCAAATATTTCAATACTAGAAGCATGGTTAGGTATAATTTGTTATACACTTCAAATATATTTTGATTTTGGTGGATATAGTGATATGGCTATAGGGTTAGGTAAGATGTTTGGATTTGAGTTTCTCGAAAACTTTAATTATCCATATATATCACAAACAGTTTCAGAGTTTTGGAGAAGGTGGCATATTTCTTTAGGTAGCTGGTTTAGGGATTATGTATATATACCATTAGGTGGAAGTAGAGTATCAAAACTCAAGATGTATAGAAATTTATTTATAGTTTGGTTTTTAACTGGTATGTGGCATGGAGCTAGTTGGACGTTTATAATATGGGGTCTATATTTTGGGGTATTTATAGCCTTAGAAAAAGCATTTTTAGAGAAAGTACTTTATAAAATTCCTAGAGTATTTAGACATATATATTTACTTTTAATTGTAGTTACAGGATGGGTATTCTTTAGAGCTGACAATATGATATACGCATTTGAGTTTTTAAAAGTTATGTTTAGAGTTAATTCTAATACTATAGTTAATAACACGTTCAATGCTTACTTAATTGATTACTGGTACATTATACTTGCATCTATAATATTATCTACGCCTATTGTAAAAGTATTAAAAAGATTAATTTTAAAAGTTAATAAAAAAGCATTAAATAATGATATAGCATATTTAATGCATGGATTATCGCTAGGTATATATATGTTTATTGCTATAACAATGTTATGTAGTTCGAGTTACAACCCATTTTTATATTTTAGATTTTAGATTTTAGATTTTAGATTTAAAGGGGAAGTTTTATGAATAAAAAGAAAGCTAGGTATATAATAATACCATTTTTGAGTATAGTTTTCGGTTTTTTAATTCTTAATATTATAACTCCAGATAAAAAGTATAGTATTGTAGAGAATAGAAATCTTGAAAAAAAGCCAGTATTAAAAGATATTAAAGAAGGTGAATTTACATCTAAGTTTGAAAGTTACTATAATGATCAATTTGTATTTAGGGATGAAATGATAAGTATAAATAAAAAATCTGAAGTTAAATTAAATAAAACAAAAGTTGGTAATTACTATTTAGTTGATAATAATTGGATTTTAGGAATGTTTTCAAAGCTTTTGAGTGAAAAGCAGTTAAATGATTACTCAAATGCAATTAATAAGTTATCTGAGATAAGTTTAAGTTTAGATAAAGATGTATACTTTACTATGATGCCTCACAAGACAAATATTTTAAAACATCTATATCCTAAATATGTAGATACTACAGAAAATATAGATATAAATAAAAATGAGTTTAGGAGAAGGTTAGAGTCTGATATAGTAACATATATTGATATGGATGAGTATATGTTAAATAATTTTAGTCAAGATGAACTAGAACGTTTATACTTTAAAACAGACCATCATTGGACAGGCATAGGAGCTTTTGAAAACTTTAAAATGATGGCTTCAAGAATAGATTTAGGGGTATCTCAGGATGAATTAAATAACCATTTTGATAGATACAAAATAACGACTGTCAAAAGTAAAAACTTTATAGGTAGCTATAATAGAAATTTAGATATGATAGTTAAAGAAGAAGAATATGCTAATTATGCTTATATAGATAATACAAAGTATACATATGAGATAAATGGTAAAAAGAAAAAAGAAGAAGATATTATTGCTACATCAAGAAATGACAAAGAATGGGATTATGGTGGGGCATATATTAGAGGAGCACAAACTAATATATTAAATATTAAAAATGAAGATGCACTAGTTGATAAAAAGATATTAATATTTAGGGATTCATATCAAGCTCCAACTACATGGTTATTTTCAGATTTATTTAGAGAAGTTGAAATAGCTGATCCAAGAAATATAGATAAAATAGACAAGACATATAAAGAAATAATAGAAGAAAGTAATTCAGATATAGTTATGTTTATGTACAATAGCTCTGGATTTGGTTCGATGATTAAAACTATGATAGATAAAGGAATAAATTAAAGTAAAAGCCGTAAGTTTTATGTATATTCAACTTATGGCTTTTATTTTTTTTGTTATGAGGGAAATATAACTTCATCAATATATTATCATGAGTTAAAGGAGACAGTGATATGAAAAAGTATATACTAAAGTATATAGGTATAATATCTATATTAATTATAGTTAGCTCTGGAGTTTTTTCAAATCAACTCAAAAATATTCTAATAGATGAAGTATCTGTATTCAATGAGAATTATGTAAATAAGTTGGACAAAGGTGAGAAAGATAGATTTATTGTAGGCAACTATTATTTGACTGAAAATAACTGGTTATTAGGTAAGTTTTCTAAAATTATACCGGACAATAAGATGAAGGTATATGCAAATGAAATAAATGATTTAAGTAAACTTGCTACATCACAAGGAAAAGATACTTATTTTGTATCAATGACTCATAAAACAAATATGTTAAAACATCTTTATCCTAGCTTTGTAGAAAATAAAAACAATATAGATTTAAATAAGGATTCATTAGCTTCAAAGTTAGATAAAAATTATATTTCATTTATAGATATAGATAGATATTTTTTATCCAATTTTTCAGAGAAAGAAAGAGAGAATTTTTATTTCAAAACAGACCACCATTGGAATGGAATAGGAGCATTTGAAGGATTTGAATTTATAATTAATAATATGGACTTAGATTTATCAAGTAATGAAGTTAGTGAGTATATGAGTAAATATAAGGTTAAAGTTATCAAAGATAAAGAATTTATAGGTAGCTATAATAGAAAGTTAAACTTTATAGTTAAAGATAAAGAATTTGCAAACTATGTATATAAAAAGGGAAGTAAATTAGAGTACTTTATTACAGATGGAAGTAAGGAACATAAATTAGATGAAGAGAAAATAATGGCTACATTAAGGAATAAAAATAGTTGGGACTATGGTGGAGCATATATGAGAGGGACTAATTGTAATATATTAAAAATAAAGAATAGAAACTCACTGACTGACAAGAAAGTATTAATATTTAGAGATTCATATCAAGCACCAATGACATGGTTACTAGCTGATATATTTAAAGAAGTTCAAATAGTAGACCCTAGATACATTGAAAATATTGATATGACATATGAAGATATAATAACAAATATCAATTCAGATATAATCATGTTTATGTACAATAGTTTTGGGTTTGAAGGAATGATTAAAGAGATGATTAATAAGAAGATAGATTAAAAATACTGATAGTTGGGTCGATTAACCTACTAGTTGGGGCATATATATTGATACTAAAAAATAAGGATGTTATCTTTTAACAGAAGGTAACGTCCTTATTTTTTTATTATAAGAATTAGTCACATACTAAAGAGCTATGGTAAATAATTAATAAATACGTGAGAAGTATAAATACAATGGAGGAAAGGTATATGAAAGTAAAAAAATCTATATTAGCTATGATATTAGCTACAAGTTTAAGTGTAGGTTTAATGGTGGGATGTAGACATTCTGAGAATTCATCAAAAAGCTCAATTGAAACTAAAACTCAAGCAACTGAAGAAGATGAATCTATTAAGCTCTTTGAAGATTACTCAAAAAAAATTAACACTCGAGAAGGAGTGTATGAGGTTAAACAAGATTTATCTAAAAAAATCTCAAAAGCTATAATAGATAGTGGACTTAGGGTTGTCCACTCAAACCCAGATGGTAGTTTCGTGTTATCTCTAGGAGGTTTCGAAAATCTTCCTGATCAATATATTCAAAGTCTATATTACTCTATGTTCGAAGACGATAAAAAGGGTAAGGCTACACTAGATATTCTTTGGGTCAAAGAATATCCTGAAGATATGGAACTATCTGAAAATGATAAATATGTTAAAGCTATATACAACATATTTAAGTCATTAACTAACACTAAATTAACAGAGAAAGAGTTCTTTGATGCAGTTAAAAAAACATTTAATAAGAAAGAGGGTCTTGTAGAACTTCCTTATAAGGATGCTATACCGATTCAAGTTGTTCAAGTTAATAAATCTAAAAAATATATTAAAACTTTACAATTAAGATGTAATTATGACTTTGATATTTCAAAGTCTTAGTGTATCAGAAAACTTATCAACTTTTATTAAAATAAGGAGGTTTATATGAGAAAAAATATAGCTATTTTATTAGCACTAATTATAGGATTTACAGGATTTTTTATATATGATAATTACTTTAAACCTTGGAATGAAGCTGAAAAACGTATTAATAAATATATGGTAGAACAGGGAGTTCCAAAAGATGATATAAGTAATATCACAAAAGAAAAAGCAAAGAAAGCAAGTTACAATGGTATCCTTTACAAGGTATCTTATAAAGATGATCCTCAATATGAATATCAATATTTTTATAGCGATGATTACTATTCTTTATATATAAATAAAGTTTTATTGCAAATATATGACTTAAGTAATGGTAATGAACTGACAGATGTTAAGGAACTTAAAAATGTAAAACATCCGCCAATTCACTTAGATAAATAAATTATAAAAAGGAGGAGATTTTATGGGAATATATTTTAAAATGTCACTAGCATATTTAAGAAAAAATAAAATAAGAACATTACTTTTAATATTAGGGGTTGCATTAGGTGTAGTCTTAATATTTGGAACTAGTGTTATAAAAGATTCTCAAAATAAAAATGATGTAGGAGCAATAAATAAACTTTATGGTGGATATCATGTAGAATTTAATGATTTAAATCCTGAAGGCGTTGAAAAATTAGAGAGTGAGAAGGATGTATCAAAAATTACTACAGTACAAAATTTAGGTAATATTATAGATAAACGAGGGAATTCTTTTCCACTAAAATCGGCAGATAAAGATTATATAACTGATAAGTCTTCTAAGTTAATAAAAGGTAGACTTCCAAAGGATAATAATGAAATAGTAATGGGAAAAGAAGCACTAGAAGCTATGAATATAGCAGGTAAATTAAACTCTACTTTAGATTTTACAGTAAAAAAGGAATATAAAGATAATGAAGGAAATAATAAAATTTATACTGTAGAGAAAAAATTTAAACTAGTAGGAGTTGTAGAAAAACCAAAGGGATTTTATGATTTTTATGATATTAATATACCTTTTGAAGCATTTACTTACAAAAATGATGGGAAAAATAACGTAATACCACAGGATGCAATTAGTTATAATAGTATATTAAGTCTAAAGGGTGGCTGGAAAAATATTGATGGACAAGCTAATAAAATTATGACAAAACACAATTTAGGGGGAGTTAGTTATTTACCAAATATGCCTCTTGTACGACAATTAATGAATAAACAAATAGATAAGGATAATCCAGATACTTATAAAAGAGAGGCTCTAATTACAATTACAGCAGCAATTTTTGTATTTAATATTTTTAATATTACATTAAATGAAACAATAAAGGAAATGGGATTACTTAGATTAATAGGTTCTAGTAAGAAAAATGTTAGAAGCATGATAATATACCAGGCATTGGTTATAATGGCTTTAGGTATAGCAGTAGGATTAATAATCGGTTGTATATCTTCGTATGCAGCAGTTAATATATCTAATCCTTTTATATATCAAGAGGCAGTAATAAAGCCAAAATTATATATAAGTAATGCAAATATTATGAAAGCTATAATAACAGGTGCATTTTCTGTTTTTGCTTCTTGTATCATACCTATTTTCAAGGTAGGTAATATATCATCTATTGAAGCTACAAAGAAAAATGATAAGTTAAAAGGTTGTAGAGGAAGTTACAGAGTAGACAAACTTTTAAGTAAAATATTTGGATTTTCTGGATTTATGGGACTTAAAAACATTGGAAGGAATAAAAGTAGAGCCATTATATCTATGATATCAATTGCACTAGGAGGATATGTATTCTTAACTACATTTTCAAGTATGCAAGATGAAGTAAATGATAAAATTGCGGATATGCAAAAAAGATATGATATAACAATACAATTTGGAGTAAATTCAGATATAGATAATGTAGAGTATTCAGAGAGTGATGTAAATAAGCTAAAAAATGTAGATGGTGTAAAAAGTGTAACTCCAATACAAATAGAAAGTGGATTATTAGATTATAAAAAGAATGAAATGGATAAAGATTTTGCAAAGAGTAAAGGAATACAAGAAAAAGACAAAATGGAATATGAAATGAATCTAAAATTATTTGGATCAGATTATATAAAAGATACACTTAAAAACTTCTTACAAGAAGGGCATATATATGAGATTGGGACATTAAACCAAGGTCTACCAAATGTAGCAGTATATAATTACTTTTACGATGAATCTGGGACAAATAAATTTAAAAAAGTTTTTCATGATTTAAAGATAGGGGACATTATAACAATAAAAGTTCCAATTACAGAAAACACAAATACTGAATATAAAGAAAGTAAAGTAAGAGTATGTGCAATTTTAAAATCTGACTGGATGTCTAAGGGGGATGGAGATTTAAACCGTAATTTTGAGATTGTAACAGCTAATAGCCTTTCTAAACATATTGTTGGAGAGAGAAAATACAATAAATTAGGTATAAACTTAAAAAATTCATATGATAAAACTGTAAATAAAAAAGTAGAAGAAGTTTCTAATAGTATCCACTTATCTCAATTTGAAAGTAAGTTTAATTTTAATGAGATGCAAAAAAGTTTTGAAGTTGAGTATACTAAAACACAGTTATCAGTGATAATATTAGTTTTAATAATAGCAGGAATTAATATTTTCTGTACAATAAAAACAAATTTACTTATAAGAAAAAAAGAAATTTCAACACTTAGAGCAATAGGATTGAGTGTAAGAGATATGAAAAAAATGATTGCTTATGAAGCATTAACATATGCAATATTAAGTTTTATAATCGCTTTAGTTCCAGCGATGATAAACTTAATTAAATTTGTAAACTGGAATAATAATGCTTATAAAAACTATGGAATAGAGCATTTTATGCCTTTTACATTTCCGGTTAAAGAATCAATAATATTTTTTATTATATCAGTGACTGTATGTTTAGTAGCGGTAGCTACAAGTAGTAGAGACTTGAAAAAGATGAGTATTATTGAAGGAATAAAAGATAACGATTAATTACTTATATAAGTAATATTTATACATTAAGAAATTACATTGGGAGGTTAGTTTATGAAAACTTTAAAAACTATAGATTTAAGAAAAATATACGGCAAGGGTGACAGTGAAGTTAGAGCCATTGATAATATAAATTTAAAAATACAACCTCATAAATTTACAGCGATAATTGGGAAAAGTGGTTCTGGAAAGAGTACATTACTTCATTGTATGGCAGGGCTTGATAAACCAACTTCTGGCAAAGTATTTATGAATGATTTAGATTTATATACTTTAAATGACGACAAACTTTCTAAAATTAGAAGAGAAGAATTTGGTTTTATATTTCAAAGTTTTAACTTAATACCAGTTATAAATGTTTATGACAATATAATACTTCCTGTTTCAATTAGTGGTAAAAAAGTAGATAAAGAGCACGTAGAAGATTTAATAAGTAAATTAGGGCTTAAATCTCAAATAAAGAAATTCCCAAATGAATTATCAGGAGGACAGCAACAGAGAGTAGCAATTGCAAGAGCGCTTGCTAATAAACCATCAGTTATATTTGCAGATGAGCCCACTGGTAATTTAGATAGTAAAACGACTAAAGAAGTAATGGATATATTAAAATTTTGTGTTAATGAATATAAACAAACATTAGTTATGATAACTCACAACGATGAAATAGCTAAGAGTGCCGATAACATTATAACTATTAGTGATGGTAAAATTTTATCAAATTAGTGATATTTATTTAGATGTAGAGATGTGTTTTAAAATAAGAATGCCCTCCAAATTATGGAGGGTATTTTTATTTTGCAAGAATCTTATATTAGATTTTCTTTTAATATAAATCTTGATGGGGAATATTCATACAAGACAACGCTTTCAATATAACCTGAAAAAGAAGAGAAATTTTCAGCAACAATTGGTAGTGCTTTTTGTATTATATCTGGCTCATCAAGAATCATTGTAGTATGGGCAACCCAATTAAAATTATCAGGATAGCTATGATTAAATGGTTCTTGTAAATTTAGTAGTTCATATGTAACAGATGGAGCTATAAAAAGCACTTTCATTCCAAATAATCCTATATTATCAAATGAAATAGGTATTTTTTTAGTGCTTTTACAAATTTTTCTTATCTTATTTTTTAATTCAGATTCTTTATCAAGTTCAAATGACCCTAATGTAATATGATTTGGAAAATCAGAAGCTAGGTTTCCTGTAATACCAGCATCTAAAAGTGATTTTTTTATTTTATTTAATCTTATTTCAGTTTCTTCGTCATATTGAGCCATAACATACAAACGTTTACATTCCATAAACTACCTCCTAAGTTAAACTAGGTTATTATATTATTATAATATATACCAATAAATAAATATATTAAAAGGCTAAAATAAAAACTATATTTTTCTATTTAAAATCATCCTTAAAATTTACTGGTTTATATGATTGTATATGCTCAGCACCAGCATAATTTAGAAATGATCCTATTACACTTTCTTCACTGTCAACCAATAAAGATAAGTAAATCATATCATCTTCAAATTTTGACCTTTCCTCTAATTCATAATCAAATGTCTTAAGTTCACCTTTAATATTTTTAAAATTCTTAGGTGAATAGCCACCTTTAATACAAGCTTTTTTCATTAATTTAGAAACTTCAGCATCTCCATTCATTACATACTCTTTAGTTTCAACTTTTATAGAATATCCTTGTTCCTTTGCTATTTTTTTAGCTTCTTCAGATACGCCATCAATTCCTTGATTATTTGCCGTCTTAACTATTTCTTTAGATACACTATCTATAGATTTGATACTTTTATACCCAAATATTAATAGTGATAAAAATAAAATGCAATATAATAAATAAATATATTTTTTCATTAAATACCCCAAAAAATTTCTTTTTCCTTTTATACTATATATTTTTTGTAAAAATATCAATAATTTAGAAATAATTTAGCTATTAAATAAATTTATAATTAAATAGTTTTTATTGTTTAAATCATATTAATATAACTAAAACTACAAAATATAGGTTCAGATAATATAACCGAAAGTGCGTTCTTCAAAACATTGACATTATATATTTTAGAGAACTTTCGAGAAAGTATGAAATTAGTGAAATGCAGCTTAATAAATATTGTTAAATCTTAGTTATAGATTTCAATTAACTATTAAAAACTGTAACTAAATTTTATTGGTTTATGACAATAAAAATAGTATTATATTAATTAAAGGATAACAAAAGTTCAAAATTATTATAAATTGCGAGTATAAGACTAGATATAAAGAGAGGGTATAATGGATAAAATTAAGAAAAATAAAAATATATTTATAGTACTAACTGTAATTTGTTTTATAATAGGATACTTTAAAGTAAGAGATTATTACATTTTAAAAGACTGTTTTGTATTTTCTAAAGATAATATAGTGAGAGTGTTGAACTATGATAAAGATTTAAATTCTCATAACTACCATATATCAGAAGAAGATATTAATTATTTGAGTAAAGTATTATCTAATTCAAAATTAAAAAAATCTAGTGCCGAAGAATCACCATTTCCAAGTACGGGTGGTATGCTAATAATTTTAGATGGTAATATTAGAGAGAATAAAGATAGTACTCAAATGGAGTATAAAAGAAGTATACAGTTAATTAAAATAAATAGTGAGAAAGTGTATGTAATTTTAGAAATAAATAAACTTAGAGATGATGATAGTTTCAATATGGATGGTGTTGCACAGAAATTTTATACCATTAATTCTAAAGAACTAGTACAATTTATAGAAAAGCTAAATAGTAATTAAATTTTAATTACTATTTAGCTTTAATTCACAATATAAGTTAAATAACTATACCTTATCATATGCAAAAAATATTGTAAAAACTATGATATAGCTAATATAGCCAAAGTAACATTTAAATTAATTTAAACAATCTCCTAAACGTAAATTTATAAACTAATTATATTTAACTCGTATAAACCTAAACCTAAATTTGCTAAAGAAAATAAAAAACATAAAGTAATTAGACTTAATTTAATGTGTTTTGATTTTCTTAGCTTAAAGGCAATAGAAGATATTATAAAGAGTATTGTTGATAACAGAATAGAACTATTAAATTCCAGTAAATTTAAATATAAAAATAATAATGTTGGAAATAACATTATTATTGCAGTTTTATCATAATTAAAACTCATACTTGTTCATCTCCATTTCGGTTATAAGAATAATCTTTTAAATTGATAGGTATTTTTTATCTATTTCTGAATAAAAATATTTCATTTTCCTATACAATCATATTTTATCAATATAAAAGTAGTTTACGGGGTGTCTCATAGCTATCTAAAACTTTTTTAAGTTTATCAAATGTTAATTCACTTAAAGAGAGTGAAACTTCTTTTAGATTTTCTAATTCTTTAGAAATATCATTATGAAAGTTTTTTTTACTACTACAATTTGCAAGCCAAATGGACCATATCTCACACTTTTTAAAATTTTTACAGTTATTTATTAAATAGTCATAAAGACGCTGGCATCTATCTTCTGTATATCTAAAATTTAGGTCATAAATTTTAGATAATTTCGTATAGTAGGAAACATCATAGTATAAAGATCCAGGCGTAATTTCAAGGTCATTTAAATCATCTTCATATTGAAATGTAGTGATTTTTGTACCATCAGCTTTATGTAATTTTGAACTATATAATGTTGGTAGTTCATATTCACAAGCTATAAATGTGTAAAAACTCATATTATCTCCTCCTATTTAATTCTAAACATCAAACTAGTTCCTAAACTGAAATTTAATGAATAGCTATAAAACTTAGGTTTTTAAGTTGATGGTTAGAATGTATCGTAAAAATTCTGTACATACAAGAATCGGTAAAGCTCCATATAAAATGCTACAGAAATAAAAAGCCATATAATTAAAGACATTAAAATTATTGAAAATTTATCTTTTGTATTTTTTTTTATATTTTTATATACGCAACAAAACTCACATTGATATAAAATTCCCACTAGTAGAAGTAATATAAATAGAATTAGATTAAATATTAAATTATTTGAAATTTCAAATACAGGAAATACAAATAATCTTATGCCTAAAAGGACTATAAGTGTTTTACAAATATATGGCGTTAGTTTTTGAAGTTTTTTTATTAGCATAAAAATTTTATTCATATATAACTCCTCCAATCAATAAGTTTAAAATTATACAAATTATTTTAATATATAAATTTAAAAATAAAGTACAAAATGGACTAAGATAGGTTTATTTTGGAGTAAAATATAAAAAAGTTAAATTACATCTTAAAAATACATTTAAAGAGATATAATAGCAGATACAATTATTTTCTAAAAACTTACTTAAGGACTAGTTTTTAAAGTGAAATTTTGAAACTTGCTATTTTAAATTATATGTTTTTTTAACACTAAAAAAGGAATCTCACATTAATGTTCTCTTAGTTCAAAATAAAACAAAATAAGAATGAAATTATCTATTATTATATTTAATATCCTCATTAAAAAGTATAGAATATATTTCTTTGTTATTAGTAGTTATTATATTCTTTAAGACTTGCTAAATAAGAAAACTGCAATCAATATCATATTAAAACATACTTGCATATAATATTTTATTAGTATATACTATCTTTAGTATATTTTGGAATTATAGTTATGCATCATAGAAACTCAGTTAAGAGGGGTGACAACCTGCTGAGAGCTGACGGTGCCGGGAGGAATTTATAAGGATACTTTGAAAATTCTATCCTCTTATGATTTGTGAAAATCATAATGAATGGTAAAAGCCAAAAGAATAAGTCAGTTTGCCAAACTTTAGTGCATATAAAAGTAATAGCCTTGTGGTGGCTGCAATAGACGACTCAGTGAGGAATAATCCAACGGGATATAAGCGTGGTACCTTATATGACATTGGAAATACCAAACAAAGCCATTTGTCTTGAAGCAGAGAAATCTGTGTATAACACAAGAACTATGTTAAAGTAGCCTTAGGACAATATCGATAGAATATAGATTATATTTCTGAAAGTTAGGTGAAATTTATGAGTAATCATTCTCATGTAGGAGTATCGTACTTTGTACTGGGGTAAGAAGCCTAGGGTCGCTCCCAACAGCTCAGACTTATCTCCCTAGTGACTGAATATATATGAAATTATTGTGAGGTACAGTGAAAACTGTCTATGGTGTATAATTATAATTCTAAAATTTATCTAAATAAAAAGAGTAAGTTATG
>NZ_JAFFPK010000071.1 GCF_017590215.1 Clostridium sp. CCUG 7971 | reverse complement strand
AAGATATAAAAATAAAAAGAGGAAAAAGCATAAGAGCGATAGATGTTTATTCTGAAGAGATTAAAGAATTTAAAACTCATGCAGAGTGTAGCAAAAGGCTTAAAATACCAATGGATTATATAAAAGAAAACTTAAAATATGGATACACTGATTATTTAGGACAAGCTATAAATTATTTAAGTGAAGAATTAAAATTAGATATAGATGGAGAAAGTAGTTATTTAGAGAGTAATAAAACACCAATAGAACTATTTAATAATCTAAATAATAAAATTTTTACGACTAAGATGTCTGACTCTAAAAGAGAAGAGATTTTATGTAGTGAAAAAATAGATCCAGTAAAAATGCATTATAAATTTGAATGCATAGATGAGGAATATGATGAATATTTTACAAAATACAAATCTATAATCAAAAGAGGTGGAAAGAAAAGAGTAGAGTTAGTAGATAAAAAAGGTGAAGTTATAGAAAGATTTAGGTGTTTAGATGACTGTGCTAATTATTTAAATAAAGAAAAAAATGAAGTTGTAGATATGTTAAAATACAAAGATACAAAAGTAGGAAGGCATGAAATAAGATATAGTTTAAAGGGATTATAATTTCACATTAATTTCATAAGGGTTTCATTTTTTATTCACACATTTTAAAAATATATAATGTAGAATATAATTATAAGTATAAAAGCAATTATAAATGATAGCTAATTAATTTTAAGGAGGACAGAAATGTCAGAGGATAAAAACTTAATAAATACTGAAGAAAATAATGAAAAACAAGAGGGGGTAGAGTCTACAATTAATAGTGAACTAGAAGATTTACATACTACAAATAAAGAAAAAGTAGAATCTAAAAAAAATAAAAAAAACACAAAGGTGATAGTATTTACTGTAGTAGCTTCAGTAATATGCTTAACAGTTGGGTTTAGTTTAGGAAAGTCAGAAGGTAGAAAGCTACCAGCAACACATAAAAGCTATAGTGACAGTAAAGTAATAGCAACTGTAGGAGATACAAAAATAACAGGAAAACAACTTAGACAAAGAATGGAACCATTATTTTATATGAATGGTAAAAAAGAATTAACATCAGATGAGATAAAAGCTTATGAACAAAGTATGATAGATTATATGACGACGACAGAAGTATTATACTTAGCAGGCAAAGAAGCTAAAATTGAAGTAAGTAAGGACGATGTAGCTGCACAATACTCAAGTCTTATGGGTAGTATAGGAAAGCAGTTTGGGTTAGATGAACAAGCTTACTTAAAAGAATTTAAAATGAATAAAGAAGACATAGAAAAAGATTTAGAAAAAGAATTAATAGCAACAGAATATATGGCTAAAGAAACTGAGGTTACTGATAAAGAAGCACAAAATTATTACAACAAAAATAAAGATGAATTTAAAAAAGTAAAAGCATCTCACATATTAATACAAAATAAGGGTGATGATGGCAAAGCAGTAAGTGAAGAGCAAAAGAAAAAAAATAAAGAAAAAGCTGAAGGGATACTAAAAAGAGCGTTAGCAGGGGAAGATTTTACTGTTCTTGCTAAAGAATACTCTTCAGATTCAAGTTCATCAAATGGTGGAGATTTAGGATTTTTCTCTAAAGGGCAAATGGTAGAGCCTTTTGAAAAATCAGCATTTGCATTAAAAGTAGGAGAAGTAGATAAGAAGTTAGTAGAAAGTGATTTTGGATATCATATAATTAAAAAGACAGATGAAAAATATGATGAGTTTGATACTATAAAAGAAGATTTAAAAACTAAATTATCTTATGAGAAACAAAGTAATTTAGTAGATAATTTATTAGAAAAATATAATGTAAAATCAAAAGAAAAATAATAATAAAAGCCTTAGGATTATCCTAAGGCTTTTATTATTATTTATATCCTATATTTAGATGTTATTTCTTTTAACATATCAGGATTATTATTTATATATTCATAAAAATCACAGTCAATATTTTGTGCAATTTCTACTAACATTTTAGGTATATCACAAGCTTTGTAATCTCCTAAGGAATCACCTAATTTAGTTTTAGTAAATTCACAGCGGCCTCCAATATGTAATTCAAAAGCATCTACAGATTTACCATCAATATTTTTCATTTTACCAGAAAGTCCAATTTTACCTATTTGATGAACACCACATGAATTAGGACAACCAGATATATGTAGTTTAGGTATTTTATCTAAAAGACTATCATCTTTTTGTTTTTTAAAGTAATCTATTATTTCATTTAGCATTTTTTGAGTATTTTGTATTCCCATTTGGCAAATTGGAACACCAATACATGATACACTTTGCTCTAAGCTAGAAGTTCCACTTATAGATTTACTAACTTCTAAAATTCGTTTTGCTTCATTACCATCTAAGTTAATAATATATAATCCTTCAGTCATAGCAAGTCTTAGCATAGGATTCTTTACTTTATCTAATTCGTTAAGTATAGATTTTAGATCTTTAGTTAATAATTGACCACCTATAGGATGGATATAAACACTATAAAGTCCAGGTTGACATTGCTTTATTAATCTAGGATCACATATATCTATTTCTATACCTTTTTTATCATAATCTATAGGCTGTGGATAAAGATCAAGTTCACCTTTTTCCTTCTCTTTATTAGAAAATTCTTTGAATTTTTCTAAGAAGTCTTTTTCTCCAAGTTCTTCTATCATATATCTGACTCTAGCTTTATTTTTATTTTCGTAATTACCATAATCTACAAACATTTTAGTTAGACCTTCAACGTAATAAAGAACATCAGAAGGTTTTATAAGTTCATCAAGTTCTAAAGCTATTTTAGGATTTCTACCTAAACCACCACCAACAAATACTCTAAAGTAAGGTTCATTGTTTTTAGTAGTAGCAATAAATCCTAAATCTTGAACTGTACAGTGAGATTTATCAGTATAGTTACTAGAAAAAGATACTTTTAATTTTCTAGGTAAATGATAAGATGTTATTTTACTCATAAAATGTTTATCAGTAGCTACAGCATAAGGAGTAACATCAAATGACTCATCAATATCAACCCCAGAAAGTGGAGATAAACCAACATTTCTTGGATAATTTCCACCAGAACCTCTACTATATATGTCCTTTTGTAAGGCTTCTTCCATTATATTACATAAATCATCGACAGAAAGACCGTGAAGTTGTATGGCTTGTCTAGTAGTTAAGTGTATTTTCTCTATATTATATTTATTAGATATTTGGTATACCTTCTTAAGTTGGTGCTTAGATATAACTCCAGAAGATAGTCTAAGCCTTATCATAAAAGATTTTTTATCTCTTTGTGCATAAATACCATATCCACCAGAGAATCCTTTATATTCCATTTTAGAAATTTCACCACTTATAAATTTTAAAGTAGTTTCTTTAAAATTGGGAATTTCATCTAATAATATTTGTTTTAAATTTTGCATTTTCTCACCTCAGCAATATATTGATTACAAAGATATTATACACCTTATTAGTAAAAATTATGATATGTATATTGAATGATTATAATCAATAAAATATATGGAAAATACACTTAAATTAGTTGAAAAAATGTATAAAATATGGTTAAATAGTTAAATTATGGTTTATAATAACTATAAAACATGCTAAAAAGTATTAATAATAAATTTATAGTCTACAATTAGAGAGTATGCTATATTAAGCTGTCATTTGGGCAGTTTTTTAATATAATAAAGTATTAAGATTTAAAATATTAACCATGCTTTATTTTTATATACCTTTATAGAAAAATAAAGTATGATATTTAAAAGGAGAAATATATAATTATAAGAAATTAATATAACTATTAAGTCATTTAAGATTATTATTTACAGGTAGATATGAATATTCAAAAAGGAAGTGGTTATATGAGGTTTATAAAAGATAGACGCTATAGAGCTATTGCTATAGTCATATCTATACCTATACTACTTATTGCTCAATACTACCTTTTTAAATTTGGGATCATTAGACCGATGGTTAAGGGAGCAGAAGTTGAGATAGTAGATGGAGATTATATAAAAGATATAGATAAATTTATTATTAAGTTAGATGAAACAGTAACATTATCAAGTGGAAAGTATATAACGATACCTTCATACTCTAAGAAAGCTAATATTTGGTTTAATATATTAGATAAAAGTGGGACATTAAAAATAGAAGGAAATAAGCTAACTGGGGTTAAAGAAGGTATTTCATCAGTTGCAATAATGAAAAATACAAGAATCTTAAAAAAAGCAGATATAAAAGTAGTAGACCCACAAGTCATAGATTTAAAAGTTGATATTGATAATAACTTAAAATATGTGGGAGATAAAGCTACAATAAATTCTGTAATAGAAGTTGATTATGATAAATTCAAAGAAAAAGAAAAAGTTACCTACGAAAGTATGAATGAAAATGTAATCAAGATAAAAGGAAATAAGATAGAAGCTGTAGGAGTAGGAACAGCTAATATTTTAGTTAAAGCTAAGGGACAAGAACAAGTATTTAAGTATAATATCAAAGCTAAAGTAGAGAAAATAGATATAGCTGATGTATTTGAAGTTAAAATTGGTGAAAGTAAAAAATTAAGACCAAATATTATTACAAAGCCTAAAGGTTTAAAAGCTCCAAATATAAAATATGAATTGGTTGAGTCAAAATTACCAGTAGAAAGATCCATAAGTTTATATGCAGATGGAACTGTAGTAGCTATTAAAGAAGGTAGTGAAAAAGTGAAAATTAGTTGTGGAAATAAGTCAAAAATTATAACTGTAAATGTAGTTAAAGAGTCTATAACAAATAATAAAATAGAAAATTTAATATCAAGTTATGAAATTGTAGATAATAAAGCGGTTATACACTTAGAATGGGATCACTTAAAAGGTGTATATGGATATGATGTATTGGTAAGAAACAATTCTTTACAAGAAAGTGGATTTAGCATATATAAATCAGTAAAGGTTAATAATGAAGATATTGATAAGCCTATTAAAATAAAAACAACTATAGAAGTAAACTTAATAGATGGTAAATTACCAGATTTAAGTGTATACATTATAGGTAAAACTGATGTTGGAACAACAAAACCAAGTAATACTATAGAAATAAAACCTACACAAGATGATATACAAGATGTATCAGTTGAAAACTTATCATATAATGTAGATTATGAAAATAATGTTGCTAGACTTACATGGGATAATTTAAATATTGAAAATGTATCTTACAGTGTATATGCCAAAAATAATATAAATAATGACGGTTTTATATTATTACAAAATGGAATACAAAATAGTGAGTTTACAATTCCTTTAGGGAATGAAGAAGTAGATTTAGATGTCTATATAATCGCAAATCAAAATGATAAATACTCAAAACAAAGCAATATAATCAATATAAAAAAATAATTAATAAATAAAAAGTAGATTGATTTAAATCAATCTACTTTTTATTTTAAAATATGAAGTTTTAAAAATAGTTTAAAGTCAAAATAAATTACAAGATGAATATTGTAAAACAATGTGCTATAATTTAATCATATAGTCATAAATACTATTAAAATGGTAAACTTTATAATTATCGGGGGATTTATAAAGATTTATATACATAATTATTTTTTAGGGGATAAAATTTAGCCATATATAGGCGATATGAAATTTTTATATATTTATAAAGGGAGAATAGAGAAATATGTACAAGTATAAAGAATTATTATTTGGATGTCCTATTCCTTTTACTATAATTAGATATGAAGATAATAATTATAGAGTAAAAGAAAGTAATATTAATTTTGAAGAAGATATTTATGCAAAGATTAGAGATATAGAGAATAATGATACTATACAAAGTCTAGTAAAAGCTACTATTAAAGATACATCTAAAACTATAAATATAAAAAATATAGATGTTGAATATGAATTAGAGTCACAGAAACTATCAGAAAATGAAGTTATAATATGGTTTAAAATTAAAGAAGAAATAATTAAAGAACAGGCATGTGACATATCACATATGAATTTTTTGTCAAATTTAATTCATGAATTTAAGACACCTCTTAATCTTATATTTAGTTCTATGCAACTTTTAAATAAGAAAATAGACAATGATAATATTTCCAAAGGAGACATAAGTAAATATCTAAATATAATAAATCAAAACTCATACAGAATGCTAAAACTAGTAAATAATATAGTAGATGATAGTAAAATAGACATAGGACATGATGAGTATAATCCGATTAACCATGATATAGTCTCGTTTATAGAAAATATATGCGAATCAATAGATTCTTTTATTAAATTAAATAATATGACTCTAATATTTGATACAGATATAGAAGAGTTAGTAGTTGCTTTTGATATGGAAAAAATAGAAAGAATTATTCTAAATCTAATATCAAATGCAATCAAATTTAGAAAAGAAGATGAAGGTAATATTTTACTAAAAATATCAAGTGATGATGAATTTGTAAATATAGCAGTAAAAGATAATGGAATAGGCATATCGAAAGAGAATATAAAAAAAATATTTGGAAAATATGTAAGGCTAAATGATGAAAGAAGTATGATAAAAGAAGGCACGGGAATCGGACTATCTTTAGTAGAATCACTAGTAAAGTTACATAATGGAAGTGTTAGTGTTAACAGTTCATTTGGCAATTGGACGGAATTTATAGTTAAAATACCAAATATTAAATCGAATAAAAAATTAGAATATTCTATAAACTCAAATGAATTAGACAGAGTAGAGAAAATTAAAATAGAGTTTTCTGATATATATAGTTAAATTAAGAGTACCCCTTTGTAATAATGTGGTTTAAAAATACATATATTTTTATATACTGTATTTTAAGGGAGATGTTAGATTGAGAAGAAGATATGAGCAAATATCGAAAGCATCAAAGGGATTAGCTGAAGAAGCTTTTAAATCATACACAGGAAAAAAAGACTATAAAAGAGCTATAGAAATTTATAGTATATTAGCAACGTATAAGTGTGTTCCTGAGGATATATCGGATTTCTCAAAAAACATGCTTGGTAGGTTGAGCAAAAAAATAGAAGAAAACAAACAGTGATAAAAACCCCGTGTATTGTCAATATGCGGGGTTTTTACGTATAAAAACTTGAAAAACGTTTTTCTTTATGTTAGAATTTATTTTAAAATAAAAGTAATTTTTCATCAATGTAAATATTATTGCATTTTGTAAATTATATGAGTAGATAGCAAACATAAGAAAGGGGGAAATGCCAAGAAATATAACTTGGTATTAAAACTTATGAATGAACAAACTAAAATTTCATTAGAAAGAGCATCTCAACTTAAGTCAAGGATAGAGGATTATATTAGTATAAAATCGAGTATACCTAAAGGTATAGAAAGGCAAGAGGAGATAGAAAGTAGAAAGAAAAAAATATTGGAAATATTAGGTGGTAACGAGTCAGATTGGAATAACTACAAGTGGCAATTATCTAATAGGATAACAGATGCAGACACACTAGGTAAGCTACTTAATTTAACAGAAAAAGAACAAAATCATATAAAAGAAGTTCAAAGCCAATTTAGATGGGCAATATCTCCATACTACTTAAGCTTAATTGATCCAGATGATATATGTGACCCAATAAAGCTAATGTCGATACCAACGTGTATAGAGCTGGATGATGCTCAAGATGACTTAGATCCTATGGGAGAAGAATTTACAAATCCGGCAGGTAGTATAACTAGAAGATATCCAGATAGATTAATAATAAATGTAACAAATGAATGTGCAATGTATTGTAGGCATTGTCAAAGAAGAAGAAATATAGGACAAGAAGATTGCCATAGAAGCAAAAAAGTAATACAAGAATCAATCGATTATGTAAGAGAGAATGAAGAGATAAGGGATGTATTAATAACAGGAGGAGATCCATTAACGCTTAAAGATGATATGCTAGAGTGGATAATAAGTGAAATTAGAAGTATACCTCACGTTGATTATATACGACTTGGTACTAGAACATTAGTTACTATGCCTCAAAGAATCACAGATGAGTTTTGTGATATGATAAAAAAATATCATCCAATATATATAAATACTCATTTTAATCACCCAATAGAAATAACAAAAGAAACTAAAGAAGCTTGTGAAAAGCTAGCTAATTCAGGAGTTCCTTTAGGTAATCAAGCAGTTCTTTTAAATGGTATAAATAATGATAAGTACGTAATGCGATGTCTAAATCAAGAGCTATTAAAAATAAGAGTTAAGCCATATTATATATTCCATAGTAAGCATGTAAAAGGGACAAAACATTTTAATACATCAGTAGACGATGGTCTTGAAATAATGGAATATCTAAGAGGATATACATCAGGAATGGCTATACCAACATATATAGTAAATGCTCCAAAGGGAAAAGGTAAAACCCCATTATTACCTCAATACTTAATATCAAAGGGTACTGACTATATGATGATAAGAACTTGGGAAGGTGAAGTTGTAAAAATTGGAGACGAGCCTTCTGTAGACATTAGATCTTTAATAAAAAATGCTATTGAATAAAATAAAAAGAGTGGATGATATCCACTCTTTTTATTTTACTAATTCAAGGTATCCACTTGGATGGAAGAAGTAAATATCAGAAGTATTTTTATCAACAAAATATCCGATATCAGTATCTACATCAGGTAAAAACACATAACCTTGAAGATTTTTAGATTTTAAAGCATCAAATTGACTTGCATCACCTTGGAAGATGTAATCAACTTTATTATTGTAATTTAAAAGAAGTTGTTTAGCTTCTTCTTGAGTTAATATATGATTTTGTAATATAGATGCATTTTGGTTATTTTCTGCAAATATTAGTTGAGTTACAGGTTTAAATAAAAATAAAGATCCACATAAGATAAATGAAATTATAATTGCTTTTTTCAAATTAAACACCATCTTTCATAATTATATTAAATTTATACCATTTAAGGTACAACTTCTATATATAAATATTACCATAATAGGAAGTATATATAACAGTTACATACTTGTAATTTATAGTTACAATATCGTAATTAATTTATGTAAAAATAAACAGAAGTATAATTAATAACAGCTAATTTAGTAGATATAATTAATAACAGCTAATTTAGTAGATATAATTAATAACAGCTAATTTAGTAGATATAATTAATAACAGCTAATTTAGTAGATATAAAAAATAACCTTACTTATAAGTAAGGTTATTTTTAATTATTAATATCTATGTCAATA
>NZ_JAFFPK010000070.1 GCF_017590215.1 Clostridium sp. CCUG 7971 | reverse complement strand
CTTACTCCTCTTTTTATTATATTATACAGTTTGTGATACTATATCTTTAGTTAAATTTCCTATTATACCTTCATTTATTACATTTTCGCCTAATTTATATGCTAGTAAGCACGCCCCTTCATCTGGACCTAGTACAGGTTTCATAAGTTTTACATTATACTCTTTTAATTCTTCTTTTAATGGATTTAATATTATTTCATCACTTTTAAATACTCCACCTGAGTATGATACTAATACTTCATTCTCAAAGTCCAATTCATTTATTATCATTTTTACTAATAGTCCTAATTCATAAGCTGCATCTTCAAATATTTTTATGGCATTTTTATCTCCTGCCTTAGCACTTTCACAACAAATACTTGAAAACTCAGCTATCTTTGTTCTATCTTTCTTTAAAGTATTTATTGCATAATCAATTATATCAAAATCATCACTTAAGTTTAATGTTTCTCTTATATTATTATAAAGATCTCCTCTTTCAATTCTCTTATCTGCTTCTTTTGAAAATACTTCTAAAGTTTTTTTACCTATCCAATAGGCAGATCCTTCATCTCCTACATAATCTCCCCATCCACCACATCTAGTGAAGTTTCCTTTAGAATCTTTCCCCAGTGCAATTGATCCTGTTCCACTTACAATATTTATCCCATCTTTTCCAGCAAGGGATCCACAAAGTCCTACTTCAACATCATTTCCAACTTTAAATTTTATATCTTCAAATAAATCTTCAACTATTTTATCAAGTTTTGATTTAACACTTTTTACTTCTCCATACCCTGGAATTCCTAAAAATATTGCATCTATATCTTTTCTATCTATATCTAAACTTGATATTAATAAATTAAAACCTTCTTTTAAAACATTTTCTACACCTTCAAAACCAATTTGTTCATAGTGCGTTGTTCCTGTAATATATTGACCTAGCTTTAATCCATCTTTATTTATTAATGTAAAGCTTGTCTTAGTTCCTCCACCATCAATGCCTATATAATACATAAAATTCCCCCTATTTATAAAAATCTTTTGTATTAATTTAAAATCACTATAATATAATTTTAGCAAATATAATACATAGATTTATTAAGACTTTATGTACTATATTTGCTACTTTATAAACTATTTTTACTTGAATAACATATCGATGACTTATTTTTATACATTGAATCCACTATTTTTATATTTATTTATTTTTATAGAACTTTTAAAATTTTTAATATCATCTAGTTCTATATTTCCAGTTTCCATATAAAGTGCATTAGACATTCCACATGCATTAGCTAATTTTAAGCATTCTTCTAAGTCATAATTTTTAATTACTCCATATGCAAATCCTGCTATTGATGAATCTCCACTTCCAACTGGATTTAATACATCTATTTTTGGTATTTCAACTTCATAGACACTATCCTTATTTAAAAGAATCATTCCATCTTTACCCATAGATACACATACATTTTCTATACCTCTATCTATTAAATTTCTAGCTGCATTTATTGCATCTTCCTTAGAGTTTATTTTTGATTTAGTTAAATATTCTAGTTCATCTTGATTAGGCTTTATTAAATATATATTAGAATCAAGGGCTAGCTCTAAAGGCTTACCACTGGTATCTAATATAAACTTTATACCTTTATCATTGCATAATTTACCAATCTTTGAATAATATTCTTTAGGTAGACCAGATAATAAGCTTCCTGATGCAACTAATACCTTTGTATCTTTTAAAACTGCTTCTAATTTATCTTCAAATATCTTTATATTTTCATCATTAACTATCGGACCTTTTTCTAAAACTTCTGTGCTTACTCCATTTTTATCTATAATATTTAAACAGATTCTAGTTTCTCCATATATTTTTGTAAACTCATTTTTAAGACCTATTTTTTCTATCTTACTTTCTATATAATTTCCATTAAATCCACCTAAAAAGCCAAGACAAGTGGGTGTTTCCCCTAATTTTTTTACAACTTTAGCAACATTTAAACCTTTTCCTCCAGCAGTAGGATTTACAAATTTAGCCCTTTGTACAGACCCAACTTCAAACGTATCTAATTTATATAGTCTATCTATTGATGGATTAAATGTTATTATTGTAAGCATAAGCTTTGTTCTCACTCTTACACATTTTTATTTTTTCAACTACTACATCATACATAGCCTTTTTAGCTGGAACTAAATATTGTCTCGGGTCTGATGCCCCTGGATTTTCTTTAAAATATTCTCTTATAGCACTAGAGAATGGTATTTTAAGTTCTGTTGCTATATTTACTTTACATATTCCAAGATCTGTTGCCTTTTGCACTGCTTCATAAGGAACACCTGATGCTCCATGAAGTACTAAAGGTACATCTACCATAGATCTTATTTTCTCTAATCTATCAAAATCTAATTTTGGTTCACTTTTATATAATCCATGAGCAGTTCCTATTGCTACGGCTAGTGAATCAACTCCTGTTAATTTTACAAACTCTACTGCTTCATTAGGATCAGTAAGATAAGAGTCTTTTTCATCTACTACTAAATCATCTTCAATTCCACCTAATTTACCTAATTCCGCTTCAACTGTTGCACCATATTTATGAGCAAAGTCTACTATATCTTTAACTATTTCAACATTTTTATTAAACTCATACTTAGATGCATCTATCATAACCGACTTGCATCCAAGTGTTATTATTCTTTTTATATCTTCTACATTCTCATGATGATCTAGATGAAACGTTACAGGGATATCATTTATTTCACTTGCTTTTTCTATTATTGCTAATAAATAATTTTCATTAGCGTATTTTACAGTTGATGGAGTTGCTGCTAGTATTACTGGTGATTTTAAATCACTTGCAGCTTGTAGTACTACTTGTATAGTTTCTAGGTTGTGTATATTAAAAGCTGGAATAGAATAACCTTCTTCTTGTGCCTTAAGTAACATTTGTTTTGTTGATATTAAACTCATTTTTAAATCCCCCTGTGTGTTATAATTTTTTAGCAATGGACCTTTTTTATAGATCATTTGAACAACTTGATTAAATGCTAATAACTAATTTTATTTATCTAATTCATGTAATATTACCCCTTGAACTACCCTATTTACTTCACCTGTTGGGCACGGATTATCTGGCGTTATTCCTAAGTTAACTGACTTTAAGAATGATAATAATTGTCCAAACATTATCTGTTGAAGTGGAAGTAATGCTTCATTTTTAACGCTATAATTTATTTTTCTAAATCAAAGTTATAATTTGATTTATCTAGTATTTCCTTATCAATATTTGATCCAACAACTACTACTTTGTCTTCTTTTCTATGATGTATCATTTCTTTAGTTAAATCTAAATCATACTTTCTAGTATATTCATCATTTGATATATAAATAACAGTAACTGTACTATCATCTATCACTGACTTTGGACCATGTCTAAATCCAAGTGGTGTATCATAACTTGCATTAACAATTCCTGCTGTTAATTCAAGTACTTTAAGAGCACTTTCTCTTGCTATACCTTTAGAAGTTCCTGAACCTAAATATATTATTCTTTCAAACTTTTCACTTACTAGTTCATTTACTTTATCAGCATTTTCTTCTAAAAACTTATCTGCAAAAGATGCTAATAACTCAACATCCTTTGCATAATTTTCTATGTTATCTATATTAAATACAGCCATAGCACTCATAACCATTGTTGTAAAACTACTTGTCATTGCAAATCCTAAATCATTAGTTTGATATGGCATTAAAAGTAATAAACTTTTTTCGTCTTCTCTTGTATTTTTAGCAAGTTTTCCTTCTTCATTACAAGTTATTACTACTTGGTATAGGTCATCCACTAATTGATTTGCTAATTCTACTGCAAACACACTTTCAGGAGAATTTCCAGATCTTGCAAAAGAAACTAAAAGTGTTGGTATATCTTTTATAAAATAATTTTTAGGACTTGCCACTAAATCAGTTGTAGCTATTGCTTCTACTCTCTTATTTATAATACTTGTTAAGTATGGCTCACAAGTTTCACCCGCAAATGCTGAAGTTCCAGCACCTGTTAATATTATTCTAAAATTATCTTTTGCCATAAATTTATCCATAAATGACTTTATTACATCTTTATTATCTACTAAATTTTTTACAGCCTCTCTCCATGCATCTGGTTGTTGTACTATTTCTTTAGCTGTATTTAAACCTTTGCATTCCTCTAATTTTTCAACTTCTATACCTAATAATCTTTCTATTACTTTTTCCATTAATGTCTGCCCCCTTATTAACCTTTATACTCCTATTGTATATTTTTGTAATCGATATGTATTTGCAATTTTGTTCTTACGTTTTGTTTTTTTGTATTAAATAGATTTTGGTATTATTTGTATGTTATAGTCTAAGTAGAATGTTTTATTGTGGAGGATTTTATGAACATGACAATACTAATTAAGCCTAGCTCAAGTAGTTGTAATATTGACTGTAACTATTGTTTTTACAAGGATTCATCTAAAAATAGAGAAATTTATAGTAATGGTTTTATGAATGAAAGTACATTGAAAAAGGTTATTGAAAGTACATTAAATGAAGATATAAAAACTTGTAATTTTATGTTTCAAGGGGGAGAGCCTACTTTAGTTGGTATTGATTTTTATAAAAAAGTAATATCCCTTCAAAATCAATTTAATACTAAAAATATTAAAATAATAAACTCAATACAAACAAACGGAATAAATATAAATGAAAATTATGCTAAATTTTTTAAAGAAAATAATTTTTTGGTTGGAGTTTCTTTAGATGGACCTAAAGATATTCATGATTTATATAGAGTTGATTATAATAAAAATGGTACTTTTAATAAGGTAATTAATGGTATTGATTTATTAAAAAAATATAATGTTGATTTTAATATATTGTGTGTTGTGACTAAACAAAGTTCAAAACACATTGATGAAATTTACGCTTTTTATAAAAAAAATGGTCTTAAATACCTTCAGTTTATACCTTGTATTAAAGATTTTAAATACGATGAGTCAAAAAAATTAGCTTCTGATTATTATTTAGATAGTAATAGCTATTTTGAGTTTTTGAATAAACTTTTTAATTTATGGTTTGAAGATATTAAAAACGGTGAGTTTATTGAAATTAGAAACTTTATGGATTATATAAACGTGTTAAAAGGATGTAACCCTACTAGCTGTGGTATGGGCGGATTTTGTAGTTTACATACTGTAATAGAATCTAATGGTGATGTTTATCCTTGTGACTTTTATTGTATTGATAAATGGATGCTTGGTAACATTCATGAAAGTTCCTTAAAATATATTAGGTTTTCTAATAAAGCTAAAAATTTCTTTGAAAGGTCTTTATATATTCATGAAAAATGTAAAATTTGTAAATATTTTAAGCTTTGTGGTGGAGGCTGTAGACGTAATTTAGAGCCTTTTATAAATGGTGTTCCTTCATTTAACTATCAATGTGAAAGCATTATACATTTTTTAGATAATAATATAAACAAACTTATTTGCATTTCTAAACTTATTTAATAAAAAAACTGTATCATCTGTTTATGATACAGTTTTTTATAACTTTTGATATTATTATATTTATATAGTAAATTTATTTTAAACTATTTGAAATCTCCGTAAATATTACACCCAATCCATAAGCTCCTGCATCTGGATAACCTAAACTTCTATCTCCTACAGTTCCTGCACGCCCCATACGAGCCACTATTTGTTCTGTTGACTTAGCTCCTTTAACAGAAGCCTCAGCTGATTTTGCGAAAGCTTCTTTAAAACTATGATTTTCTTTTGAACTATTTACTAAAGAATCAGCACAAGGAACCAATGCATCTATTAAAGTTTTATCTCCTACTACTGCTCCACGTCCAAAAGATCTTTCTCCTGTAGCTTGAATTCCACTAACAGCTGCTTGCATCATATCTGCAAAACCTGATAATGTTAACTCATTATTTTCTCCAACTTCTTTCCTGCCGCTCTAAATGCAGATCCCCATATTGGCCCTGATGCTCCTCCACAATACTCCATTATTACCATTGAACAAGCATTTAAAAACTTACCTATATTCATATCATCTTCTGAAAGTATATCTTTCCATTCTCTCTTTAACTGTTTAAATCCTTTAGCCACACTCATTCCAAAGTCCCCATCACCTGCATGAGAATCTAATTCACAAAATGGCACTTCATTTTCAATAATGACTTCGCTCATTTTATCTATTATATATATCATATTGTTTAGAGTTATTTTATTATCTATTATATTTGAATATTTTTCATATGTTTCTACTTTATAAGATACTAAATCTTTTTCATTATCTTCTGTATTTATATCTATATATTCTACTTCTTCAACTGGACCAGATACTTTAAATGCAGGAGTATCACTTTCTTCAGATAATAACTGCTTTAGTTGTTCATCCAGTTTCATAATTGATACAGATGCTCCCTCCATATCAATACTTGTCATATAATTTCCAACAAATGTTCTACAAATTTTAATATTTCTTTGAGATAATTCACGAGCTACAGAGTTATTAAATAAATATAGTTCTTGTAAAGGTGTTCCTCCAAATCCGTTTATTAATAAAGCAATCTCTTCTTGATTTTCATCATTTATATTCATATCTTTTAATATGGAATCAACTATTCTTTTTGCTAACTCATCAGCTGTAGCCATTTTTTCTCTTTTTATTCCTGGCTCACCATGTATACCTACTCCAAATTCTATTTCATCCTCACCTATATCAAATGTTGGTGTACCTTTTGCTGGCACTGTACACGATGTAAGCCCAAAACCTAAACTTCTAACATTAGCTATAGCCTTTTGTGCTACTTCCTTCACTTCTTCTAATGACATGCCTTGTTCTGCAGCTGCTCCAGCGATTTTATGTACTAACACGGTACCTGCTACTCCACGGCGACCTACAGTATATAAACTATCCTCAACTGCAATATCATCATCTACTTTAACATAATCAACCTTTATACCATCTTCACTTGCTAAATGAGCAGCATTTTTAAAGTTCATCATATCTCCACTATAGTTTTTTATAATTAAAAGTGTACCCTTTTCACTAGCTGTTTCTTTTATCGCTTGATAAATCTGTATTTGTGATGGAGATGCAAATACATCTCCACAAACAGCAGCATCTAACATCCCTTTTCCTATAAAGCCTGAATGTGCTGGTTCGTGACCACTTCCTCCACCACTGATTAAACTAACTTTATTTATATTTATTTCTTTTTTCTTCATTACTTTATATTTTTTCACAAACTCTAATTCTGGATGTGCCATAGCTATACCATTGCACATCTCCATTACTACAGTTTCTGGTTTATTAATTATTTTTTTCATACTTTACACCTCTATAATGTATATTTAATTTCCATTCTTTTTTGCTTTATAATTTTTACCTAACTTATCTGCTGTAATAATTGCCGCAGCAACTGCTTCAACACTTATTGGGAACGGCATAGAGTATATTGATTCTTCTGGTATACAAGCTTTCTTTGCTACTTCCATAAGTTCTTCATCTGTAATACTATCTACTCCTATATCTGATAAACAAACTGGTAATCCTATTTCTAAGCAGAAGTTTAGTACTTCATTGATTTCACTTTCTGGTGCATTTTCAAGTACTAATTGAGCTATTGTACCGAAAGCTACTTTTTCACCATGGAAGTACTTGTGTGTTCCTTCTAAAATAGTTAATCCATCATGTATTGCATGAGCTCCAGCTAGGCCTCCACTTTCAAATCCAAGACCTGATAAAAGAATATTTGTTTCTATAATATTTTCTAAAGCTTGAGTTACTAAATTACAATCTGATGCTACTTTTGCTTTTAGTCCATCATTTAAAAGAGTTTCATAGCATAATTTAGCAAGTGCTAGTGCTGTATTAGTACCTTTTGCTTCACCGCACATCCCTTCTCTAAATCCACAAGGTAGACCTGCGTTAACATTAGAGTACGAATTTGATGTAGCCCTTGCTTCAAAGTATGTAGATAGCGCATCTCCCATTCCTGAAACTAAGAAACGAGTTGGTGCTTTTGCTATAACTGTTGTATCTATAAGTACTACACTTGGGCTTTGTTTAAAATATGCATAATCATCAAAAGATCCATCTGGTGTATATAATACTGCTGAGTGACTTGTTGGAGCATCTGTTGCAGCTATTGTTGGAACAATTATTAATGCATCTCCTTCTGCAACACATTTTGCTGTATCAATAGCTTTACCTCCACCAAGACCTATAGTACAAGCACATCCATTTTCTTTAGCTATTTCTTGTAATCTTGCTACCTCTTGTCTTGAGCATTCTCCTTTAAATCCACTCTCTACAAATTTAATTTTGAATTTTTCAGACGTTAAATCTAGTTTATCCTTAACACGTTCTACATCATCTGGATGAGCTATTAATAAAGCTGATTCTCCATATGTTTTTACAAAATATCCTAAGTTTAGTAATTCGTCTTCCCCTTGTACGTATTTCATTGGACAAATAAATGCTTTTCTCATGTAAAATTCCCCCATCTATATTTATTTCCTATTTCCTATTTCTTATTTTTAATTATAGTATCGTTTTCCTATTTTTACATTAGATTAATATGTCATAATATTACAATTTAAAATCGTAATATTATGATATAAAATTATAATATTGTAATTTTTTTACTTATTGTTAAGCTCTTAACCATTTTAATCATTTTTCACCTATAAATATAGCAAATCTATATCTCAACAATAAAAAGCACTATATACAAATTTAATAAACTTGAATATAGCGCTTTTTATTTATTTAACTGATTAATATCTATTTTAGTTTATCTACTTATCCTTATAATACTTCCTGTAAACAGAAGGCGTAATCCCTTCATATTTTCTAAATATCTTTATAAAATAACCTGCCTCGTTGAATCCAAGCTCTTCACTAATTTGATTAACAGATATCTCAGTTTCTTCAAGCATACTCTTAGACCACTCTATTTTTAATCTAGATATATAGTTAGAAAAATTATCTCCCATTTCTTTTGAGAATAATCTACTAAAATAACTTGGGCTTATATGACAAATCTTAGCCATCTTTTCTACTGATACATTTTCACTTTTATTTTCATAAATATAATTTATTGCCGGTTTTATTGTAGAACTTATCCTACTCATTTTTTCATTACTATAAGTTTTCCTGTCTGTATAAGCATCTATCATAACGTTCGATATCTCTCTCTTTACATTTTCAATATTTTGTATACTATATCCTGAAAATATATTTGAGTCTACTTTAGTTTCATTTTTTATTGAGTTTTGGTACATTTCTAATAGCAAGTTTTTATCTAATGCTTCTTCAATCAAGTAAGAAGATAATGAAAATAGCATATTTGCAATATTTTTTACCTCATCATAAGATAATACTGGTAATGCATCATAATACACCTTAAGATCATTAAGAGTTTCCTCTGCCAAAGATTTATGTGATGTTGTCACTATTTTTTCCAATAGTTCAGTAGCATTATCATCAGATAATTTTACCTGGCCTGCCATAATTGCCCCTATATACCTACCATCTATAATAATAGGTATAGCAACATCTACTATATTATAATGACATAAATATATATATGGTTCGTTTAAGCGTACAGCCTCTAACCCACCTCTTGAATCACATTTTTGGCAATATTTTGCCATCTGATTGTTAGCTCTTACTGATTCACAGAACTTATGGCATTCACTGTGCTTACTAACTGGCTTTCCTTTATAATCAACAGTAATCATTGACATTTTTGTAACTAGTGCAAGAGAATCTTGTAGTTTTTGCCACTTATTAAAATCTATTATTTTGTCTAAATTTAAATTACCCTTTTTCACTTTTAACAGCTCCTCTGAGTCTACTATGCTTATGTATAAAATTATATCAATTGAAAGATAATCTGTCTAATTACTATTAATTTATATACATTTTAATCTATTAATGTTATAATAATAATCCTTTTATTATTATCCTTATTTTTGAGTATAATATAAAAGTATTATATTATAGAAAGTGTTAGGTGAAATTAATGATAGACGCGAAATTATTAGTTGAAAAAGCTTATGAAGCTCAAAGCTTTGCTTATACGCCATATTCTGGTTTTAATGTTGGGGCAGCATTACTTGGTACAAATGGGAAAATATATCTAGGTTGTAATGTAGAAAATGCAGCTTTCACACCAACTAACTGTGCAGAAAGAACAGCATTTTTCAAAGCTGTTTCAGAAGGTCAACGTACATTCTCTGCAATCGCTATAGTAGGAAATAAAAGTGATGCTGAAGAAACTGAATATTGTGCACCATGTGGAGTATGTAGACAGGTAATAGCAGAGTTTTGCAATCCTAAAACATTTAAAATTTATCTTGCTAAAAATAAAGATGAATTTAAAGAATATACTTTAGAAGAACTTCTTCCATTAGGATTTACTAACAAAGATTTAAAATAGATTAAAAATAAGTTATCTCAAATAATAACTATTACTAGGGATAACTTATTTTTAATATTATTTAAAATTTATTTTTCTTTACTTTTATTCTACTAATTGCTTTTCTTTTTTTAATTTTTTTACCTTCTTTTTATATACCCAAATAATACGCCCAATTAGACATGCTACTATAAAAGATATAGCTGCAAAACCTAGGTTAACATATATATTACGGTTTACCATAGCTTGTATCCCCATAACTAAGTTAGAAATCATTGCCATTAAATTTATAAAGAATACAATTAAAAATAACTGTAAAACTTTATTGTAATGCTTTATTTTAGAATCTAAATCTGAGTATAAATCAAAGGGACCTTCGCTTGATTTTTTTCTAAAATAAACCCATCTCATATATGAACAAATATATTCTACTCCTGTATCTTCCATAAATTCTATATATGACTTACTCTCAGGATGACTCGGTAGATTTTCTAATAATTCTATTCTATAAATATATTTTCCCGGGATATCTTTTTCGAAAAAATAAGTACCTACATTATACTGCTTTAACATCATTCCTTTAGCTGCCATACCATTTAACCACTTTTCTTCTTTTTCATAAGAACAATAAAGTTTGTGTATTTTTTGTAGCACGTCTATTCCCCCTTTAATATGTTTTTGCCAGTTTGAATTAATTCTTCAAGTCTTCTCATTTCTTCTTTTAGAATTTCAATTCCATCTTGGGTAATAATGTACTCTTTTTTTCTACTTCTAGTTTCTGTAGAAACAGATTTTATCCATTGTTTTTCTACTAATGTATTTAATGCACCATATAAAGTACCTGCACCTAAATTAACTCTATTATTACTAACTTCTGTTATATACTGCATAATTCCATACCCATGTCTAGGTTCACACAAGGCCAGAAGTATATAGTAAGTGGCTTCTGTCAAAGCCCCTCGTTGAAAGCTTTCTCCCATTATTATACCTCCTTTATAATATTACGTTAAACATTATATCACTTGACGATATATCGTCTGACGTAATATAAGTATATCGCCAACCGTAATACTTGTCAACTTGTTATTTAATAAAAAATGACCTATAAATAGGTCATTTTAATTCATTATATTAAGTTAAGTTTTAATTTTAAAATATTAATCTTCAAGTCTATATCCTACTTTAAAAACTGTCTTTATATGATCTTTTAAGCATAACTTTTCTCTAATTCTTTGAACATGAATATCTACAGTTCTACTTTCTCCTATATATGCAAATCCCCAAACTCTATCTAGTATCTGCTCTCTAGCTAAAGCTATGTTTCTATTTTGAAGAAATAAAAACAATAAATCATATTCCTTAGCTGTTAAATAAATTTCTTTATTATCTATCTTGACTATTCTCTGATTAGTATATACTTGCAAATGTTTGAATTTAATTACATCCTCATTTTTATTATATCTTCTTAAAGCAACTTCAATTCTTGCTAAAAGTTCCATTGTATCAAAAGGCTTTACTATATAATCATCAGCTCCTAATCTTAAGCCCTTGACTCTATCTAAAACAGATTCCTTAGCTGTTACAAAAATTACTGGAACTTCAGACGTTTTAATTTGCTCAATTAATGAGAATCCATCTATCCCTGGTATCATAACATCAAGTAGTATTAAGTCTACAGATTCACTTTCTAAAAATTTTTTGGCTATCAAGCCATCTTCTGCACTAAATACCTCATAGCCGACCATTTCTAAATTAATCGTTATCAAATCTCTAATAGCATCTTCATCTTCTACTACTAATATTTTCATCTATACTCCTCCTGAAATACTTTTATCTTCATATGTCGCAATTGATTTGTTTATAGAGTCAATACTAATCTTAAATATATTATTTTCATCATGTTTATTTATAAATTTAAAATCTTTATTTCTCTGTAGCTCCCCGTTTTTATTATAATTACGTTCCATATTATATTGATCTAAATCTATACCTAGCTCATTAGTTAACTTTTTTGTAATCAATAAAACTTCTTTATCATCTAAATCAATTGGATATATATCATTTGATTTATTTTCACGTGGTGTTATATATATTGAAAGTATATTTCCTGATACTGAATCTATTGAACATGTATAAGTTTTTGATAAATCTTTTTTATTCCACCCTATTTGCCATATATAGCTACTTTGTTCTGCAAAGTTTTTGTACAAACTTACATATTGATTCATATCAGAAGCAGTTAAATCAATATTTAAACCATATTTAAATGTTTTCACTGCTATATTTATGGCTTGTTGCCTTGACACTAATTTATTATTTTCATTCTGATTTCCATCATAATTAGATAAATCACTTTGACTATATAGCAAGTCTTCTTTAAAAGAATATTTTACTTTAGACATAAAAACTAAAATTATAATAAATACAAAAATCATCAATATTAATACTTTTCTTTTCATTAAGATTTATTCTCCTTGCTAAATTTAAGAATAACTTCCGTTCCTAAATCTACTTTACTATTTATATTAAAAATAATGTTATGGACTTTACATATCTCATAGCATATAGATAGACCTAAACCTACTCCATTATTTTTTCTACTTCTAGCTTTGTCTACCATATAAAAAGGTTCTAAAATTTTATCTATATCTTCTTCTGGTATACCTATCCCATTATCTTTTATTTTTAAAATATACGATTTATCATCTTTAATATATTTTCCAGATACACTAATATTATCATCTTTATTAGATGCTTTTATTGAGTTATCCATAATATTTGTTAGTAATACTATAATTAATTGTTTATCTGCATATATATACTCATCTTCTATATCAATTTTTAGATTAATATTATTTGTTTCAAATTTATATCTTAATGAACTGTATGTATTTATTATACACTCTTTTATTGAGATTTTTTCTTCATTTATTTTTTCTTCCCTAATTAATATCAATTTAAGTAAAGTTGAATTTAATACTTCCAATCTTTTTGCTTCTGAATTAATATATGTAAGTGATTTTATCTTAGTGCTTTCACTTACTTTTCCCTTTAGTAATAGTTCTGAGTATCCTATTATTGATGTAATAGGCGTTTTTATTTCATGATTTAAACTATCTATAAATCTTTGTTTTGACTCATTCATATATTTTAACTCTTCAATATTATTTTCAATTACATCTATCATAATGTTAAAATTATTTTCTAAAACTCCTATCTCATCATTATTTTTATTTCCCATAACCCTTTTAGTATAATCTCCATTAGCTATATCTTTAGATGTTTTACTAAGCCTTACTATTGGATCCGTTAATTTCTTTGAAATAATATACATTCCTATAGCTAAAATTATAGATATTACTATATCTAAAGCTAAGAAAAATTTATAATTATTAATTTTTTGTATGTATAAATATTCAATATTTGTTGATAATATGAATTTAAAATCAGTATTCTTTAAATTTATAATAGAACTTACAAATAAATATTTCTTATTGTTAACAGTTCTTATTAGAAATGACCTTTCATTCTTTTTAGCATGAATTATTTCTTTTCTAACCTCATCTATTTTTATATTTGAGTTTGACATAATAAGCTTGTTATCTTTAGAGTATATCTCAATATTAGGTTTTACCATATTATAATCTATGGAATACCCATTTATAATAATTTCTAACCAGTTTTTATTGCTTACTGAATTCTCAATATCAATATCAGAATCAACTAAATAATCTGTATTTGAATATATAATTGCTTCTATATTTGAATATCTATCTATTGTAGACTTTATTACAGTTTCCAAACTATCACTATGTATTTTTTCTATTAATATTATTCCTGCTCCATTAAATAGTATCAGAAATAACATAACTGAATATGAAAATATCTTCTTCCAAAACTTCATTTTTATCACCATTTATTCTAATAAATTATAGAATACTTTCTTATAATCTAAGATATAATTTATACTTTATTATACCTTAGACTAACGTTATTATGTGATTTAATTAAAAATTATCCAAGAGTTTTAAATTCATATCCATTATCTTTAAAGTACTTTATTATTTCTGGTAAAGCTTTTGCTGTTTCTTCTTTTCCATAAGTATCATGCATTAATAAAACTACCATCTCTTTATCTTTTGATGTCTTTTTTGCATGTTCTACTAACTCTTGTGCATTTTTCTTTTTACCTTCTGCATCTGCATTTAATGCATTCCAGTCAATAGACACTCTATCACTTTCATTTAAATGTACATCCAATTTATCAGTACCTTTCCAAGACATATGTCCACCTGGAAGTCTAAGTACTCTAGTTGAGAAATTTTCTCCTAGTATACTTTTTAGTATATCGTCATTCTTTTTAAAATCTTCTTTAAAAGATTCTAAATTCACTATTCTGTTAGGATATAACTTTTTATAATCATGACTATATGAATGATTAGCTATAGCATGTCCCTTACTATATTCTTCCTTAATAAGTTTTCTTGACTTTTCTCCTCCATTTTCTACTGTTTTACCTGTAATAAAAAATGTTGCCTTTACATTATTTTCGTCTAATGTTTTTAAAATTTTCGGTGTAACACTATTAGATGATCCATCATCAAAAGTTAAAAACACTACTTTTTTACCATCATTAGATGAATCCCATTTACTAAGTTTTTCTCCTATTTTTTTGCATCATAAATATGTTTTTGTCCTTCTATATTAGTATTTTTATATTTTATTTCTTCTTTTGGCTTTTGTATATTCTTTGCTTGTACATTATTTACTTTTATATTTTCTTTTTCGGATTTTTGTAAATTACTTACTCCTAAACTAGATACTAGTACTGCTGATACCCCCACAATTGCAGCTATTTTCTTATAATTCATTCTTCTCACTTGATTCTCCTCCAATGTCATTTTAGTAGTTTTATAGTGGGATATTTCTCCCTCCTACTTACTAAATATATATTAATGGCTACAAATATTTTTTTTGTAATATAATTGTTTCAAAGTTGTAAAATATGTAGTTTTTTATCATTTTTTAAGTTTTTATGTCTTATTCAATTGCATAATATATAATTTAAACACTATAAAATTCAACTCAAATATATTGAATAATAAAAAAACTACTTAAATATTTATTAAGTAGTTTTTTATTTAAAATTAATTTATCTAATTTGCAAGATTAATAATTTATTAATCAAATATTTTATTCGCTATTTTGCTAATAAATCCATTTTGCTTCCAATAAATTGTATCTTGAAGAAAGTATGGATTATCGGTAATTATACTATCTACATCCAAATCTATCATTTTTTCCATTATATCCTGATTATTAATAGTCCATGTAAAAATTTTTTTGCCTGCTTTGTGTATCTTATCAATAATTTCTTGATTTACAAAAGTTGACTCAATTCCATATATATTAACGTAATCCCAATTATAAAAATTGCCGTATGCAATTGCTGTTAAATAACAAGTCGTAAGATTCGAATCTAGTTTTTTTACTTTTTTCAATACATTTTTATCCATAGACGCTATAATACATTGGTCTTCTATTTGATATTTATTTACTAAATCTATAACTTTTCTCTCTATATCGCCTTTTTCATATCCATGAATTTTTATTTCTATTACTAATTTTATTTTTCCTTTAGTATATTTTATTACCTCTTCAAGAGTTGGTATTTTTTCACCCTTATACGAGTAATCAAAATAACTTCCTGCATCATAATTTTTAACCTCTTTATAATTTACATTCCATACATGTTTATCAATTCCTGTAGTTCTTTTAAAGTTTGAGTCATGAATTATAATAAGTTCTCCATCTTTAGTTTCTTGAACATCAATTTCTGCATATTCCGCTTGACTATTAAAAGCTTCATTAAATGCAACTAAAGTATTTTCAGGAGCAAAAATTCCTCCAACTCTATGTGATATTGCTGTAGTGTTATAAAAAAACTCAGTATTATATAATCTATTACTATTAATAGAAAATGCCATTGATTCCATGTGTATAAGTACAGCAATAATTATTATTTTTAATATACTTTTGTCTCTTGATTTTTTATTTATTTTTCTACTATATTTATAAAATTCAACTTCACTGTATTCATAATAAAAGGCTGAAATAAGACCAATACTAATTGTAAATGATACAATTGATGAAATAAATATTGCATAATTTCTAAACATAATTGATCTACTTATAAATATCTGTTTTAAATGACTAGCATCAGTAAAGTACTTTGTACACAATCCTATAAATATAATTGCTGCATAATAAATAATAAAACTTATTATAGCAATCAATGTAAATAATCTTACAGAGTATATAAGTATCTTAATCTTTTTTCCTTTTGTAAGATTATTACTTTTTCCCTTGCTTCTTTAAAGCTATCTGTTTTTAATGTAATTTCATGAATGCTAAAAATCCATCTAATAACTAAAACATATAAAATCAGCATTGATATTATATATATTATACTTAAAATTTCATTAGATACTATATAATCTAATATATATTCCGGTATTTTTATACTCCCTATAAATCCTGAAGTTAAAGTTAAATTAGTTAATGGTATTATTAATAGTACAAAAACTATAAGTAATATATTTTTAGGGTAAAATATTTTTATAGATTTTTGTATTGATATTTTAATTAATTCAAATAATCCTATATTATCAAGTTTAGAGGATTTCTCAAAACAAATAACTACAGATGTAAACTCAAAAAACATATAAAAAGCTAGTACTACAATTGATAAAAACATTAGAATTATTGATATAGGATTAGTTAATATTTTTACTATATTATCTGTACTTAAATATATCATACCTGAATTTTTAAGCGAACTATTAACTATGTACCTAATAAATGGCAATACAATTATCAATGCTAATCCTTTATGAAATAATTCAAATAGAATTAATGTAGAAAAATTGTATCTCATTAATAATATAAATTTATTTAAAATTTTCTTATACATAGATGCTCCTTTATATTTTTTGTTTATTATATATTAACCTATTAGCTTATTTTTATAAAAACTTAGCATCTTTATATAAATCTCCTGCTAATTGGGTTAAAAGTTCTTTATTAATAACTCTATATCCAATATCATCTTTTTCTAATACTCCTTTTTTACACAATCCATTAAAAGTTCTTAATAAGTGTCTATAGCTACTTCCTAAAAGTTCAGCTATATTAATCAAATTTTCATCAAAATTTATATATTCTTTAGAATTTGAATGTCTCATTGGAACTGATAACTCATTAATATAACTAGCTAATCTATTTTCAAGTGGATAAAGTAGATTTATAGAGCTATTCATACTTATTACAAAGAGTTTTTCTGCCAAACTCTCACAAGTAAATTTTAAAAATTTACTGTCTGTTATTAACTCTTCTCTAGCTTTTTCCATAGGTACAACTAAGGCGTAGCAATCACTTAATGCTTGTATTGAGCCCGATGCTGCTTGATTTTTTACAATCTCTATATCCCCAATTACTTTAAGAGGTGTATAAAAACTTAAAAGTAATGTTCTGCCATTAGGTAATGTCTTAAATAGCTTAGCTTTTCCTTCTACAAGAAATATAAAATAAGGCATATCTTCCCCTTCTCTACATAGGTATTCATTTCTTTCAAACTTGAATAACTTTATGTTTTCTTTCATATCTTTGTCAAAGAATTTGCTCATATTTAGTTCATTGTAATAACTCTCTATAACAAATAAATCTTCTATCTTTTTCACTCTAATTTATCCTTTCAATTTCTATTTTTTCTATTATCATTTCTATTTTATATATATATGTGACATATGTCATTATTTTTATTAATTATTTATGGTATTTTATTAATTATTATAGGAAAAGAGGAATTGATAATGAATTATATTATTTCAGTTTTTACAGGAGCATTGCTAGCTTTAATGGTTTCTTTAAATGGTACTGTTGGAAAAGCTTCCGGTAATTATGCTTCTAGTGTCATAATACATGTTATAGGGCTTGTTGGAATTATAATTGTGATTATTGCAACAAAATCAAAAATTAAAAATCTTAAGAGTGTACCTTTTTATATGTTTACAGGTGGGCTTATAGGCGTTTTAACAGTTATATTTAGTAATGTAAGTTTTGCTAAGTTAGGTGTTTCATTAACTATATCCCTTGGGTTATTTGGTCAATTAATTACATCTATAATTATAGATCACTTTGGATACTTTAACTTACCAGTAAATAAATTTAATAAAAAGAAAATAATAGGGTTTGTCATCATTATATTAGGTATATTTGTGATGACTATATAATAAGGAGAATATTATGATTTATATAATTATTGCAGTTTTATCAGGAATTACAATTGTCACTTCTAGGTCTGTTAATTCTATTTTAGCTGATAAAATAGGCATGTATCAAAGTACATTTTTTAACTATGTTTTAGGTCTTATAGGCTCACTTTTACTGCTGTTTATAAGTGGAGAAACTTTTAAACTTTTTAGTGCTCAGTCTTATAGTGCTCCATGGCTTTATTATACTGGAGGGCTTGTAGGGGTTATATCTGTTACTTTATCTTCTTACTTAACTTCTAAAGTTACATCTTTTTATTTAACTCTTTTAATATTTATTGGACAACTTTTCACAGGAATTTTAATAGATTATATAGCTAGTGGGTACCTTTCTATTTACCAATTAATTGGAGGTATTTTAGTAATAATTGGACTTGGATATAATCTATTTATAGATAATATAAAATAAAAGCTGTATCAATTTTATGATACGGCTTTTATTTTATATACTTATAAGTTATATTCCTTTGGTGGTTCTACAGAAAAATTTGAAATTACATATTTAGTATATTCAAGGTAAAACACCTAAAGATTATGATTTTCAGCACCTTGATATATTAACTTTTAGTTTCTTTTTTATGTATTAATAAAACTTTATTTATTTTTTTCTTGCAGATATTAATAGCATCATTGGACGTCTTAATTCATCTGACATTTCAGGTATTTCTTTTAACATGGATTCTTCTGGCATAGGTTCTACTATCCCTGTTACTTCAAAACCTGACTGTATTAAAGTATTCATATAAGTAGTCATCGTCTTGTGGTACTTTACAACTTCTTCACCTAAGAATATTGATTTACGTATATCTTCAGTAAAATAATTATCTACTGGCCAATGGATTATGTTACCATTTTCATCATAATGCCAATCTTGTTTTCCTTGAGCTGTAAATACTGGATGTTCTACTGAAAATACAAAATCTCCACCACTTGTAAGACAGTTATATACCTTATCACATATATCTTTAAATGATCTTATATAGTGAAATGCTAGTGAACTTATTACAACATCAAATGAATCTTTAGGATAATTTATATCTTCTATTGACATTTTAATATACTCAATAGCTTTATCTGAATTAATTTTTTTAGCTTCTTCTAACATATTTTCTGATACGTCTATTCCCACTGCTGACTTTGCTCCGTTTTCAATTGCATATTTGCAGTGCCATCCAAAACCACAACCTAAATCTAGGACTCTTTTTCCTAAAAATTTTGGTAGCATTTTTTTAAGTTCATGCCATTCTCCAGCACCAGCAAGTCCTTTAATCGAGCGATTCATTTGCTTATATTGATTAAAAAAATTATCATTATCATATTTATTTTCCTTCATCTTAATTTCTCCTTTAAGTGTTTATTAAAATATTTATATTATTTATAATTATTGTAACATAGCTATTTCTGTAATATATGTTAAAGAATATTTCTGTATTATTTATTATCATATTCATTATAATATCTTTAGTGGGTTAAAATAACCTATATTATGGTAAAATAGTAATCATAAATAAAGTTTTAAATTTATGGAGGATATATATGTAACAAATTTTCATAGTTGAAGATGAAGAAAAACTTAAAAATGAAGTACTTACTCTTCTAAAACAAAATGGTTATAAATGTTCTATCAGTGATGATTATCAAAATATAATATAAACTATTCTTAATTTACATCCTGATTTAGTTCTTCTTGATCTTAATTTACCTGTATATGATGGTTTTTACATTTTTAGAGAAATAAGAAAGCAAATAACGAAACTGAAAATAGATTTATTTCTACTTATTCTGATTACAGATATAATCTTAGTGATTTTCAAAATTATATGATAAATTATAAATTGGTTATAGATGGAGAGAAAATTTCACTTAATGTTGCATTTTCTTTTATATCAATATATATAGGTGTTATATTACTAATATCAGCTGGTGCTATATTAGCTCTTCAACAACTTACTGAATCAACTGTTAACAAAGAAAGATTTGAATTACTTAAAAAGCTTGGCGTTAGTGAAAAAGATATGAAAAAATCAATATTTATACAAGTATTTATATTGTTTGCTATTCCATTAGCTTTAGATCTTGCAAATACTATATTTTTATCTAAATCCATATTTGTTGTAAGCCCAGAAATAACACAAATAGGAATTGTTAAAAATCTGTTATCAACAATAGCTATAGTTATTATAGTATATGGAATATACTTCTTTTCAAGCTATTTTGAAAGTTTAAATATAATAAATGAAAAGAAAATTATATAATATAAAATTCCCATTAATATTTACTTACTAATGGGATTTCTTATATTTAATTATTATATATATTTTCTTTTACCGATTTTAATCGCTACTAATAATATTCCTAATGATAATAAAGTAATATATGATATTATCATTAAGTTACCTTCATAAGATATACCTTTTTCTATTGAAGATGTGAGTTGTATAATCCATTTTGTTATTGATAAATTACTTATAAATTTCAAAGCTTCTGGCATTTTATCTATTGGCAAAAATGCTCCTCCAAATAAAGACATTATAAGAGCTATTGAAGATGCTAATAAACTAGCTTGTAATTCACTCTTTGATAAAATAGTAATTAAAGTTGCTATGCTTGATGTAACAATTGATATTACTATACCTATTATAATAAACTCTCCTATACCAATTCCAATATTTATTTTTAATAAATATAATAATAATGTTGATATTATAACCTGTATGATAGTATTTAATAGATTATAGGTATAGTTACCTAGTATATAACTAGATAATTTATTAGGTGATGTAGAGTATCTATTTAATATACCATCTTCTTTATCTTTTATTAAAATAGTAGCTGTTGTAATACAAGTTATCATTGATGTAAGAAGTATAAATCCACTACCTCTTTGAGATTGACTCAAACTGCCTTCTTCTAATATATTAAGTAGACTCTTAATTTTATTTGTATCTCCATTTTTAATAATATCAGCTACAGCTTTTTCTATATTTACTTTCATATTTTCATCTAAACAGTAAACTTCAAAGTTATTATTTTCTTTAAACTCAACAATCCCTAAATACTTAGCTAAAATCATATCAGTATTAATAGTTTTCTTATTAGCTGTACTAAGTTTTATTCTATCTATATCTTTAATGCTCTCTTCAAAGTAATTGCTTTTTTTTGAATTTTCTATAATTCCTATATTAATAGATGGTTTCATTAAACTATTTACACCTATAGCTAAAACTATTGATATTAATGGTAAGAAAATCATTAATAATAACTTTTTCTTATTTTTTAAACTTCTTAAAAATTCATTTTTAGCAACTAGCAATGTTATCATTATATAAACGCCTCCTTCTTAAATGATTTAATTGATGCTATTGTAAATATAATTCCTAATATAGATGTTATAGCTACAGAAATTATATATATATTCATTGTATTATCATTTATCATCATAAAAATCCCTCTATTTACCCAAGTTAAAGGTGATATATAACTTATAGATTCAAATATTTTTCCTAGTGAACCGATTGGAAAAAAACTTCCCCCTAAAACTGCCATAATTAAAATTGGAGTACTTACTATATTTTTAATAGTCATAAAATCTTTACTACATAATCCTATAAAAGTTCCTAATGCAGATGACATATACCCTAAACTTATAATTAAAACATATATTTCTAAAAATCTACCTCTAAAATCAACCTTAAACACTAAACTACATATAATAAGTAAAACAAAATTATACACTGATATAGATATTGTAGATGGAATTATTTTTGAAAACACTATAGCTGTTTTACTAATAGGAGCTATAATAAACCTTTCTCCACATTTATATAAACTTTCTTCTCTTGCAATATATATAAGAGTTATCGATGATAAAAATGTGCAAAATGGAATAGTTACCATAGAGTAATAGTAATATGAAGTTATACCTTCTTCTCCTGAGTAATAATTGGTTGCCATATATCCTAAGATTACAATTAACATTAATGGAAAGATTACTCCATATCCTATTAAAAATGAATCTTTTATTCTTCTTTTTATACCTAAGTTAAATAATACTTTAAACTCGCTCATAACCTGCCCCCCTAATCTCTTAGTTCTTTACCTGTAAGATATAAAAATATTTCTTCTAAATTATTTAAACCTTTTTCTTTGTACTTAGCTTTTATTTCTTCTTTATCTCCACTTTCAATAATACTTCCATTATCAATTACAATAATTCTTGAACATATAGATTCAACTTCTTCCATATAGTGTGACGTATATATTACTGTTGTTCCTTCTTCTTTTAAACTTTTAGTTACTTCTAAAATATTATTTCTTGATTGTGGATCAATACCTACTGTTGGTTCATCCATTATCAGTATCTTAGGTTTATGAACTATTGAACAAGCTATATTAAGTCTTCTTTTCATACCACCTGAGAAAGAATCTGGATAATCATTTTTTCTATCATATAGCTCTACCAATTCTAGTATTTCTTTTACTCTAACCTTTAATATTTCTCCCTTTAATCCATATAATGATCCAAAGAATTTAATATTTTCATATGCAGTTAGATCATTAAATAAAGCTATATCTTGAGGTACAAATCCTAATGACTTTTTAAAATTATTATCATCTTCACTTACTTCTCTTCCTTCAAACAATACATGACCTGAATCTTTATCTAGTATAGTTGTTATCATACTTATTGTTGTACTTTTACCTGCTCCATTTGGACCTAAAAATCCTAAGATTTCCCCCTCTCTTACTTTAAAACTAAGTCCATTAACTACTTGCTTTTCTCCAAAGCTTTTTTTAAGAGATTTAATTTCTAAAATTGTATTCATTTTCAGCCTCCATTTTATATAAAATATTTTATATACAATATTGTATATAAATTTTAAATAAAAATACAGTAATACTTACTGCATTTTTATTTATTATGACTCATTAAGTTCATAAGTTCTTCTAAAGCCTCTTTTGATTTTTGGGGATTATTTAATATAATCTCTCTAAGTTCTTCTATTCTTTCTTGGTTTAATTTTTTATCTATATTGTTCTGTTCTTCTACTTCACCAAAATCAATATTTTTAATCATAACTTCCTGGCTTTGGCTGTATTTTATATATTCATCATATTCATCTATTACTGCCTTATGCCATCTTATAGAATCTTTAATACCACTTACTGTCATTTCAAAAGATATTCTTTCAACATCTAAAGTGGATTCATTTATCTTGATATTTTTCCAGTATTCCCAGTAATCCAATGTTTCTTCAAGATTTTTAATATGTTTATTTATAATTTTAGTCGCATCTTCTTTATCTAATCTATTAAAGGTTATAGGTATTATAAATTTATCTGTACCAATTGGCATAAGAGGTTTATCTAATTCTTGCTTTATCGTGTTTTTAAGTTCAAGTTTTCCTTTTTCAGTTATTTTATATATTTTTCTCACTTTAGAACCATGTGTTTCTTCTTTATATAACTCAACTTCACCATTTTTTTCCATCTTACTTAATGCATAGTATATAGAACCTGATTTTATCTTTGCCCATACATCAAGCCCTGTTGCTTGGATAAATTTTTGGATTTCATATCCATGAGTTGATTTTATATTTAGGTAATATAAAATAATTAATTTTACCATGATTATCTCCTTGTTATTAAACTCATTTTTCTCTTGTTAAGATTATTATATATACAATATTGTATATAATTAAAT